>JAYWGI010000180.1:0-7106 GCA_043779025.1 Myxococcales bacterium | reverse complement strand
CAGCAAGTGCGTCATGGCGATGGCGAGCTTCTCGCGGCGCGTATAGCCTGGGATTTCCAGAATTTCCATACGGTCGCGGAGCGGGCCAGGGATGGGATCAATCATGTTAGCGGTGGCCACGAACATGACGTTGGACAGGTCGTAGGGGATCTCCAAATAGTGATCCGCAAACGTACCGTTCTGCTCGGGATCCAAGACCTCGAGAAGCGCCGAAGCTGGGTCGCCACGGAAGTCGTGACCGAGCTTGTCGATCTCGTCCATCATGAAAACGGGGTTGTTGGTTCCGACCTTCTTCATGCCCTGAATGAGCTGACCCGGGAGCGCGCCCACGTAGGTGCGGCGGTGACCACGGATGGCCGCCTCGTCGTGCACGCCGCCGAGCGATATGCGGTGGAACTTGCGGCCCAACGCGCGCGCGATGCTGCGGCCCAGCGAGGTCTTGCCTACGCCTGGGGGGCCGAGCAAACAAAGGATGGGGCCCTTCTTGTCCTTCTTGAGCTTCCGCACAGCCAAGTACTCGAGGATGCGCTTTTTGACCTTCTCGAGGCCGTAGTGATCTTCGTCGAGCACGCGACGTACCTCGGCGATGTCCAGCGAGTCGGCCGTGGCGTTCTTCCAAGGCAGGTCCAAGATCCAGTCTACATAGGTGCGAACCACGGTGTACTCGGCCGAGCCCACTTGCATGGTGCGCAGGCGTTTGAGCTGCTTTTTTGCTGTGGTTTCGGCCTCTGTGGAGAGGTTGGCCTTGGCGATGCGGTCTTCCAAGCCATCGAGGTCGCCCTGCTCGCTGTCGTCTTCGCCCAGCTCTTCTTTGATGGCTTTGAGCTGCTGGCGAAGCACGTACTCGCGCTGGTTTTTACCCATCTCCTCTTTGATCTGGGAGTTGATGCGATCGCGCATCTTCAAAATCTCAAGCTGACGCGTGAGCAATTTGAGCACGGCGCGGATGCGCTCTTTGACGTCCACCGTTTCAAGCAGCTTGGCTTTCTCTTCGACCGGCGTGTCCAGATTGTTCGACACCATGTCGGCGAGCGCACCAGGTGCTTGCACAGAGTCGACCAGCTGGCCTGCCTCCTTGGGCAACTCCGGCATGAGCTGAATCACCTGCTTCGCGATGTCGCGCAAGCTGAGGCTCAACGCCTCCGCCTCGTCATCGGCAAGCGTGGGCTCATCGAGCTTGATGACGTGCGCCAAGACGAACGGCGAGCTCTGCGTGACGTCCTTCAGACGGATCCGCGAGATGCCCTGCAAGATCAGCGAGTAGTTGCCAGAGCTATGCTTGAGCGCCTTGAGAACGCGCGCTGCACAGCCGACCTGGTAGAGCTCATCTGCGCCCGGATCGTCGGTCGACGGGTCTTTCTGCGCGAAGATCGCGATGATCGGCGAGCCCAAGCTTTCCAGTGCTTCAACGAGCGCGACCGATTTCTCGCGGCCCACATCGAAGGGCGCCACAGCGCCGGGAAAAAGCACGGCATTTCGAATCGGCAACACCGGAAGCACATCGCCAAATTCGAGCGCTTCTTCTTCCGACTTTCCCTTTTTGTCCGTCATGCTTTGAGCCTCCAAAAGCCGGGAATCACGCATCGTGAACCCGAGTGTGCGGTGATGGTACCCAACTTCAAAAGCCGTGTACAAACTTGGCGCCTCTCATTGCTGAGATGCATGTCAGGCTAAACATCTATGCGCTCTTGAGAAGCCTCATTCGCGCGGCCTCGTGAAATAGTTCACCCCGTGGGACGTTCAACTTCAGGTCAGAAACGCAGCGCGAAACGCCGCTGAAAACTCTTGCGCACGCTGGGCCGCGATACCGCCGCCGGCTTTGCCGCCTTCGCGGAGGGCGGAGCCCACGATCAGCACATCGATGTACTTTGCAAGCATCGGCAACGTCGCCAAACTTGCGCCGCTGCCCAAGCCCACGCGCGCCCCACAACCGCGCACGAGCTCGGAGATCGCGCGCAGTTTGGCCTCGTCGGGCAGCACGCCCGTGCCGCTGCCGCTGGCGATGACCACCTCGGCGCCGCCGCGAAGCACCAGGTCGTGCACGTCTTGGTCCAGTGGGTACGGCGCGAGGGCAGCGGAATGCTTCACGTCTACGTCGGCCCAGATGGAGGCGCGCAGGCCCAGCGCTTTGCGCGTGCGCAGAGTGTCTGCGGCGCGCCCCTCGATGAGGCCTTGATCGGCCACGCGCGCGCCGGTGTGGATGTTCACACGGATGGCGACAGCGTCGCTTACGGCCGCTACGGCAAGCGCGGCGTCGGCGTCGTTGCGAAGCACATTGACCACCAGCGCAAGCGAGGGCGCGGCCTCGCGCGCGGCCAGGCAGGCGGCGGTCATTGCGGCCACAGTAACTTTGGGCACGTTGTCTTTAAAGAACGGCGCGTCGCCAAAGTTCTCCACCACCACGGCGTCGAAGCCTGCATGCTGCAAGCACTCTGCATCGGCGCGCACGCCCGCGAGAATGTCGCTCATGGGCAGACTGTGGTTCGGGCTGCCAGGCAAGGCAGGCAAGTGAATCACGCCCACGAGCTGTGGCTTCACGGCGCGTCGTCCTTGTCGTCGTCGGGCTCTGGCACCATTCTGGGCCTTGCAAGAACTGGCGCTGCAGCGGGTGTTCCGGCAGGTGAAAAGCTAGGTCGCGCGAAGTTTCCACCGAGCTTGAACATAACGCTGCCGTCCTCCTGGCGCGCCTTCTTGATGTCGGGGCTCATCATCCAAAGCACGCCGATTCTTGAATCGAACAAAGCCTTGGTGCTCTCGTCGCGCGCCACGAGTGCGTCCGCAAACTTAAACGTGAGCAGCGTGTCCAGCGTGGAGTCTTCGAGCTTCGGGCGGAAAGTCAGGTTTCCCTCCCCTTTGAGCGAAATGTCACTGCCCGTGGCTGCAAGCTTGGTCCACTTGAGTTTGCCGTCTTTGATGTCGGCATCCACGTTGAGCGTGCCGATCGTCATCTTGGGCAAGGTAGGAACCGTGGTCGCTGGAGGCCCCGCGCATTTGCCGGCCGTCTTGCCGTCGCTCAACGAGAGCCCCGTGATGACCAAATGCACGGCGCCGTTGGCCTTGTCCATGGCGCCACCGGGCATTGCGAGTGTGACGTCGCCAGATACCTTGCCCGTCATCGGAATGCCGCACGCGCCCTCCTTCACGGCCCCAATCAAGCTCAGGTCCACGTCCTCAAAATGGAAGTCGTTCGCCTCGCGCGATGCGCTGCCCGTAATGCTGCCACCGAAGGCGTCAATGTTCACACTCGCCGAGCTGCGAAAGAGCAAAAGCGAAAGCAGCTCGGGGCGCACGCGCACCACGTCAAGCACGGTTGCACTCTTGATGTTGCCGCCCGTAATGAGGCTCACATTCGTCGCCTTAGCCCCCAAGCGCCACCAGCTACTGAGCTCCTCGATGCGGAGCGTTTTGCCTGCACGCACATTGGCGGGGTTGGCGTTATAACCCGCCTCTACGCGGATTTTGATGGCGTCAAAAGGCAGCAAATAACCGAATAAAATGACTGTCGCGGCAACGAAGCCAAGTGGCACGCCCGCCGCTTTTGCAATCGCAACGAGCTTGGGGTTCAAGGTTTGACCTCGGTCTTCTTCTTGTCCGCCTCTTTGCGATCGTAGGCAGAAACGCCCAGCTCTACATCGTAGGAGTTGGCCTCGGTCGAGCGCTTACGCAGGTTCAGCTTGGTCACCGCCAACGGCAGCCGCGGCGACTCCAGCGCCTCCAAGAAACTCACGATGGGTTTGAGCCCCACTTTGCGCATGTGTGTCACCGCGCCGCGCTCCACGAACTGCTTGCCCTCGCTGGGGACCTCGGCCTGAGGCTGTGTGTCTGCAAGGCTAACCGTGGCGGTTTTGGCCTTCTCTTCGAGGAAGGTCGCGAGCTCGGGGGCCTTTGTGCCGTAGCGCTTCTGCGCGCGCTCGCGCACCGCTTTGTCGTTTACGACTTTGGGGCGCGCATCACGCACCTCGGTCACGACATCTGCGATGTCGCGCGCCTCGCGTTGAATCGACCATCCCCAAAGCTCCAGGCCCAGGACCAGGGTCACGAACAGCCCGGTGAGCGCCCACCACAGCGGCGCTCCACCGCCGCCAAAACGCGCTTTAAGACCGAACACATCGCTCATGGTTTGGCCTCCACGGCTGGCGCCGCAGCGGAGCTGGGCCTCTTCTTTGCGTGCTCGTCTTCGGGGCAACGCAACTCCCCCTCGAGAACGAACTTTTTCCGCTCACCGCCCACGACTTGGTTCGTTTTCACAATTTTGACATCGTGGAAGCAAGGCTGCGAACCCAGATTTCTTGCGAACGATTCCGCGTCGCTCACACTGTCCACAATGGCCGTAATGCCGATGTGTCCCTTCTTCATGTCGAGCTCCTCCAAGTCCATTTTGACATTGCTCGGGAGCACCTCAGAGATCCGCACCATCAAGTCGAGCGCGTCCGCATGAGGCATCGGATCTTCCGCCAACTTAGCGCCCACGGCGGCAAGAAGCGCGCGTGCCGCCTCAGGCTCTTTGGTCTCTTCGCCGAATATGACACGCGTCTCGGCCGCCAAGATCTCGCGCTGCATCTCGCGATCCTTGGAGCGAGACACGACGTGCATCACCGACGAAACCAACATGGCAAGCGCAGCCACGGCCACCAGCGGCACGAGAACGGGCAAGCGACTGCCCAACCACCCGAACCCACGCTCGTACTTGAGCGCACCTTGGCGCAAGTTGATGCCGCGCGAGCCATCGGCCAAGCCCAGCGCAAGCCCAACAGGCAAGGCATAGTCCAAAAGCTCATTACGCGTAGGCGCGCCCGAAGTGGGTGCAATCTGCACATTTAATACCTCGAGGTCCACCGCGGCAAGCCCAGCTTGCCCCGCGACACTATAACCCCACGTTGCCGCGTCTCCGCGCTCGGCCGAGTTCACGGTAAGCACCGACAAAGACTCAGGCGTAGGCATCCCCGAGGCCGCATACGAGCTCAGGGCAACACGAATTTCGCGCCCCCATGTGGAGGAGTCTGCCCCGAGCGACACATAGCTCGTGACGCGCCCTTCGCTCAGCACCAACAGTTCCGCGGCTCCATGTGCAAGATACACCAATGCACGGGCGCCGGGAGCGCTGGGTACCACGTGGCTCAACGCAGAGGCCCCCAAGCTCACGCGCTCGGGCTCAGTGCCCACCAGCATCGCAACCTCGGTCATGACGCCTCGCACGTCATCCTCGCGCGCCACGGCGACAAATACCTTGAGCGACTCGGCATCGCTGCGAACAAGTTGCGAATCCCACACGTGGTCCTCAAGGTCAAACGGCAGGCTGCTCTCCAGCTCAAAGGGCAAGGCCTCTCTCAGTTGCTTTTGTAGAGCTGCAGGCACGCTGAGCCGCTTGGTAGTCGCGAGATTGCCCGGCAGCGCAATGGCTACCGCATCGTTGGGGCCCACCACGCCTGCGAGCAGGGAGACTGCCACTGGGTTGAGCGTGGCGGTGTCGTCAGCATCTGCCGCGAGGGCGGGCAGCGACGCGACGGAAACCGACCACACCCGCTCAACCATGGGCTTGCCATACGAGACGCGGACGGCTGCAATACGCCAAGCGTAGGACGTACGTTCAATGCCGAAATACAATGCCATCCGTGCTTACTCCACCCTGTAAAAAATCAGGTTTCCCGCCGCGGCTTCTGCCGCCGTTTGCGCAGGCGCGCCCTGCCCGGCACCATACGACACCGGCGGCGCGTAAGGACGAAAATCTACTACTGCGTGGACGCGCACCCGCGTCTCGCGCTTTGCGCCCTTCTTGATCCCCACCGAGTAGATGGAGAACAGTTTGCTCTCCGTCGCGATGGTCTTGGCGAACTCACCCTCTGATTGAAACTTCACTGGCTTGAGGCCCATGGTCGTAAGCATCGCGGCCATCTGCCCCTTGCCCGTCAGCATGTCGATGAAGTCACGCGGCTTGCCAAACACCGGCGCGCCCATGCTCATGCCGCGCGCCAAGCTCACTGCGGCCAAGAAAGATGCAGTCTGCAAGGGGTCCTTGCACACTTCAGCGTCCGGAGCGCCGCCGCACACCAGCGCAAGCAAGGTCTGCGCATTGGCGCTGTTCACGTTCACTTTGCCCTGTCCCCACACCGTCATCACACGGGCTTTTGGGTCGTCGGGCTTTGGGTCTACAAACGTGCCCCAAAACGTGTCGCCGACACCGCGCACAACGCGCATTTCCTCTAGCGAATCGAAGGCGCCGTTCTTGCGCAAGTAGCGCTTTGGAAGCGTCTGATAATAGCCGTCCTCGGCGCCGCCATTGGCAGCGGTGGACGACAAGTCGCAATTGAAGGCGCTCTCGTCCTGGTCGGCCCAGTCGAGGAACGCTTGGCAGATGGTCAAACGATCGTGCGTGTTGCCCAACTCATCACGCGTGTCGAAGAGCGAGTTGAACTGTGTGGGCGCCATGAGGCCCATCACTTGTCGGGCAAAACGCAAGTGCGACAGGTCGTTGCCGGCAGCCAGGTTCACGTTGAGCTTGGCGTCCTCATCCACGGAGGTCACCTCGAACTTGCCATCTTTAAGCCCCAGGTTTTTTCCGGCTTCGGGCGAAACATGGAACGTGGACTGAAAGCTCTCTTGGTCGTCGCCGCCGTTGAAGGCACCTAGCAAACGGTCTGAGTACTCCCACACCGGAAGCTGCGGCGCGGTACGGCCAAGCATCATAAAGATAGGCGCGACGGCGGCCCGCACCGTGGGTTCTGAGGCCACCAACAACCGCGACAGATTAAGGCCGCTTTTGGCAATGTACTCCGCCTGCACCGCATCGCGGTTAGCCACTGCAGCGGCGAGCTCCGCGCTGGTCTGATCTTGAAACTCGGTGAGCATCACCATGAGAATGACTACCGCGCCCATGGCAAGCAGTAGTGCAACTCCACGACGATGCGCATTCCGAAGTCGCCTGTTAAGTGCGGTGTGCATATATATTCTCATGGCGGCACCAGGCCGAAGATAAGCTGTCGCTGAAGCGGAATGACCACTTTGGTCTCGAGCTCCACGGGCTTGCCGTTGGGTTCGGCGGCCATGCGAATCAGCACGTGCACGTACACGGGCAAACGATTGGGCGCGCCGTTGGAATCAGCGGAGTC
>JAYWGI010000179.1:0-2605 GCA_043779025.1 Myxococcales bacterium | reverse complement strand
CGCTCAACGCGGCTCCGGGCGGCAGGCTTTGACCCGCGGCGCGGCTTGGGGCAATGCCCAATGCCGCGCATGCCGCGCTGTAGGCTTCGAGCGCGCCGTGATCGCTCGGCGAGAGGTCGAGGGCCATCTCGGCATCGGAAAGCGCGTCGCCTGGCTCTCTCCCAGCGAGGCCCGCAAGCAGACAAGCCACCGCATACTCAGCTTCGTCAGGCATCACGGCGGCTCCGCTGCGCAAACGCGCATGCACGGTGTTGGCGTAGCGCTGTTGAAAGAGCGTGTTGTCGGGTGCCATCTGCAGCTCAACGGCAAGCGCCGCCGTCAAACCTTCGAGGTCGCCGGCGAGATCCAACGACTCCATGTACTCTGCAACAAGATGGGGCCGAAGCACGGGGTCGCTTGTGAGTGCAATCTCTTGCGCGTAGAGCGGCAATGTCTCTTCGATGCGGCCCAAACGCTTCAGCAAATCACGCAGCGGCGGCAGCAAACGCGCATCCTGCGGGGAGGCAAAGTGCGCATCCTGCATGTACTCGGCCGCGCGGTTGAGATCGAGCGCCTCTGGCTTGAGGTAGTGCGCGCTCAAGTCGGTCAGTAAGTTGTTGTAGTCTGCAATCAGTGCCTCGTCCCCTGCAAGCGCACCCGATTCTGCCAAGGGCTTAAGCGCCGCGGCCCGCAGTGCTTGCATGTGGACCAGACCATCGAGGTCCCCCACGCTTCGGTACATCTCGCCAAGTTTGGCGCCCACGTTTGCGTTCGTTGGGTCTGTTTCCAGAGCGGAAATTAAAAGCTCGGCCGAGCGCTGCGCATCCCCAACCGACTCGGCCCAAACACCCGCAGCCTCATACAACCAATGCGCCGCCATCATGGGCTCGGTTGCGCGAGCACCCACTGTTTCCAGGAAAAGCGCGTACTGGTCTGGTTGGTCGGTACACGCGTTGTAAGCCGCAAGCAAGGCGTCCTGGTCGTGGGCGTCCTGAACGAGTCGCGTTGCGTACGCTTCGAGGTCGGCGGATGTCATGCGCGCCACGGTACACCGGCTTTTTTGCCAGAGCAATTGCACTCGTAGGCGTTTCTACGCTTCGCACCTACATCTAGCCAGCGGCTGGCGCTATTCGCTCTTAAGTGGCAGCACGTTGCGCGGGTCGCAGACCACACTGTTGTCACGTGCCAGAAGTGTGCCTGGCCCTTCGGCTTGAAGCATGGTGGTTGGAGACTTGGTGTTTCGCCAGCGCCGGACTTCGAGGTGCAAGTGAACCACGCCCGGTGAATCGGAGTCGCCCACATGGCCGAGCAGGGTGCCTTCGCTTAGTTCTTCTCCGTGTCCCACCGCTGCCGAAGCATCGTTCAAGTGCCCATAAATGAGCAGATAGGTTGCTACGTCGTCGCCTTCTTTGCGTGCGTGCTCTGTGACCACGCTTTGGCCGATGAGGTGCCCGGCATAGAGCGCGTGTGCCCCCCCGACTTGAGCTCGTAGTGCGACCAAGGTGACGGGCGTTCCGCGTGGGCGCATGAGGTCGATGGCGCCATGCCCCACGGCACGCAGAAAGGTGCCCCGGCGTTGGAGCTCGTCGGGCTTGTCCAAGTCGTAGCCGCTGATCTGATCCGAAGTTCCGCTGGGCGGCGAAGGAACGGGGTAGCGGTAGGCGGCGTAGTCGCTGGGCCGGTCGGCCAGCAGAGGGATCTGGTCATAGGGGTCCCAACGCCCCGACTTGGTGCGATGTACGCCGCGGGCTATCTGCCCTGGGGTGTCGCCGTTGTCGTCGCCTCGTAGAGCCAAGCAGCTGCCATCGTCATGCAGGGACCCTGCGGGACAGATGCGCGTCCCGGCGGTTGCGGATTGTTTTGGCGCAGATTTGCCGACGGAAAGCAGCGCGTCGCCGGGGCTCGCGGCCGCGCACAAGCCCAGGGTGGCAACGAGCGCCGAGGCACAAAGGGAGCGGGAAGGTCGCACGACAAGGTTTAGAATATCACAGACTTCGTACGTCAGCGCCCTTGCATCATTGTGGGTGCAAGCACTACACGCTCAGCCACCATGACCACCTCCACAAGCCTCGAAGAACTCTTTGCAGCCGAACGTGCCGTGCGCACCTTGCATCAAAACCTTTTGAGCGCTCCTCAGTCTGAGCTTATCCAATCCGTGACCACGGCGGCGCACGCTGCATTTGCCGTTGAGCCCGAAGAGCAGTCTTTGCGCTTGGTACGTATCTCGTCCCTGCTCCAACAGGTACACGGTCCTGAGAGCGTAGACTTGCTCCTCGAGGTCTTGGACCGCGCCACGCCCGAGGGGCGCTTCGCCGCAGGTGAGGCGCTTGAAGGCATCGCGTTTGAGCGCTTCAAAGAAGTCGCTTTGGCAGTCGAGCGCGCGCTCGCTAAGAATACCGTTGGCGCCACTGCGCTCAGCGAATTGCCCTATATTCTCGCGCCTATCGACGAGCCCGGCGTGACGAAACTCATCGCGAAATTTTTGGCGCACAGTGATGCCGAGGTCGTCTCGTCGGCCATCGAAGTGCTCACGGACATCGGCGACCCTTCGGCCATCCCGGCGCTCGAGCACTACACGGCGGACGTGCGGACCGTCACGCTTGACGAAGACGGCGTAGACGAGACC
>JAYWGI010000178.1:0-7125 GCA_043779025.1 Myxococcales bacterium | reverse complement strand
CACCATGTGCGGTATCGTAGGAACAGCTTTCGGCCCGGCAACGCTTGCACTGGACCCTCGCGCCGCGCTCGAAGCCATCGCCACGCGAGGCCCCGACGGCAGCACCTGGACCCAAGGCATCACGGGAGAACAACGCTTTGGCTTTGGCCATGCGCTCCTGGCCATCACCAGCGCGCCCGAAGATGCCAAGCAGCCCATGTGGTGCGCGGAGCAGCAATGCCTCCTCGCGTTCAATGGCGAGATCTACAACCACAAGCAGTTACGTGCAGAGCTCACACAACGGGGATTCGCGTTTCGTACGGGCTCCGACACAGAGACCTTGATCGCCGCCTACATGGCCTGGGGCGATGACGTGGTGCACAAGCTCTCGGGCATGTTTGCGTTTGCCGTTTGGGACACGCGCGACCAAAGCCTCTTCATGGCACGTGATCGCGTGGGCGAGAAGCCGCTCTTCTACACCGTGCAGCAAGGCGCTCTGGGCTTTGCCTCCACCACACGTGCATTGGGCGCGTTGGGCTTTGCGCGCGAGCCGGACTTCACCGCGCTCCCCACGCTTCTCACATTCGGATACGCGCGCCACGGACGCACCAACTACGCGCAGATTCATCAGCTCGCGCCGGGCCACAGCATGCGGGTGCGCGCCGATTTGGTGTGCGCGCCTCGGCGCTATTGGCGCGTGTCCTTCGAACAAACTCCGCAAGGCAAAAACCAAGCAGACCTCACACGCGACCTGCGCGCACGCGTAGACTCTGCCGTGGCCAGCATGCTCGACACCACGCACAACGTGGCGCTGCTCCTGAGTGGCGGCATCGACTCCAGCATCACGGCAAGCGTCGCCACTCGGCTGGGAGGCGGCGCGCCGGAGACCTACTCGGCGGGCTTCCCCTCGGACGCGCGTTACGACGAAACGGGCGACGCGCAAATCGTCGCCACGCACCTGGGAACCAAGCACCGCGTGGTACCTGTAGACCACACCTGTTTTGACGATTTGGAGCGCATGGTCGACGACTGCGATGGCCCCTTTGCCGACTCGTCGTTTCTTGCGCTCTCAACGCTCGCGCGCGAGATCCGCAAGACGCACCGCGTGGCCCTAGGCGGAGACGGCGCCGACGAAGTGTTTGTAGGATACCCGCGATTTCTCGCGGCCGAAGCAGCGGGCCGCATCCCTGCGCCCGCACGTGCACTTGCAGCCAAGCTCGCCGCGGCGGTTCCTGGCGACGCGCGGGGAGGCAAGCGCGTCGAGCGCGTCGCCCGAATGCTGCGCAAGGCCAGCATGCCCGAAGCGGAGCGCCTCACCTCGTGGATCTCGGTGTTCGAACCACACTTAGGCTCCGTGCTCACGGAGTACGGAGCCCAAGTGTGCAACCCGCAGGATGCCATCGTCGCGCAGCGAGATCTGCTCGCGAGCTTCTCCGAGAGCGACCCGCTCTCGCGCACCCTGCATCACAACTTTGAGACCTATTTGCCAGCCGATTTGCTCGTCAAAGCAGATCGGGCCAGCATGATGCACGGACTCGAATTGCGCGCGCCCTTCTTGGCGCCTGAGCTTGTGAACTACGTGGCAGCGCTACCCAACAAGTACAAGCGTCGCGGCCTGACCACCAAATGGTTGCTCCGCGAAGCGTACAAGTCGGACCTGCCTGCGCACGTGTTCGCCAAGAAGAAGGCGGGCTTTGGCTTGCCTTTGGCTACTTGGTTTCGCGGCCCCCTGCGCGCTCTGGTGCAAGACCACTTGGGGCCCGGCGCACGCCTCTACACCTATGTGCGCGAGGACATGGTGAGAAGCCTACTGGCGCGCCAAGATGCGGGGATCGCTGACGCAGGTCACAGTGTTTTTTTGCTCCTAAGCCTAGAAGTGTGGCTGAGGCGCGTGGAGGTGCAGCATAGGTAAGCGGCACGCATAGAGCTTTCTACTCGCCGCGGTACTCGCAGCGCGCGTCGCAGGTCTCGTACAACGTGACGACGTCCAAACTAGGCAGCGTTGGTTTCATGCGATCCCAAATCCAGCGCGAGAGATTTTCACTCGTTGGGTTCTCTAACCCGGGGATATCGTTGAGGTAGTTGTGATCCAACACCGCGTGCAACGGCGTCCATATCTTGTAAATCTCGTCGAAGTCGATGAACCATCCCGTCTGCGGGTTGGTCGGGCCTGAGAGCCCCAGCTCAACCTTGAACGAATGGCCGTGCAGGCGCGAACACTTGTGACCTTCAGGCACACGCGGCAAGCGGTGCGCAGACTCGAAACGAAACTCGTGAATCAGGCGAACGTTGTGCATGGCCGGATGCTTATCAGGCCTCTGCGTTTTGCGGCCTCCAAAAAAGGCGGCTGACCACAACGACGAACACAATCCACAAAGCGTCGGCAAGCAACAAGTGCACCAGCTGCGACCATACCGGCACCAAAAGCAAGAGATTGAGCACGCCGAAAGCGACCTGGCCAAGCACGATGTGCCGCAGCGCGGTTGCAAAGCGCCTGTCCTCTACACTTTGCAGCAACGCCTTCGCGCGACCGCTGAACCACACCAAGTAGCCGGCGGTGCACAGCGCGAGCGCGGGATGTAGGGCCCGGAGTCTTTGGGCCGTAGCCGCCATCGGCGAGATGTCCGCGCGCATTCCCTCGGCCAAACTTCGTGCTGGATACAGCGTGTCACCAAGCGCCGTCACCGCACCGATCATGCTCACCACAACCAGAGCGCCCGCTCCCAGGGCCACCCATCGGACGCGAACCGGCGAGGCCGCACGCGTTCGTTGAGCGCGCGCGTGTTGCCATGTCAGCGTAAGCGCGGCGAGCAAGGCCAAGGTATTTGCAAGATGCAAAGATATCGACAGCATGCGCGCGTCCGACTTGTTGTTGGCGGTGTGCTCCAGCAGCACAAGGCCGGCGCCCAGCGCTCCCTCAAGCACGGTTAGCGCGAGCGAGATGGCAGCAAAAAACCTGACAGATGAACCTTTTGCAAAAAGGCGGAATGCGCCGAGGCACAACAAAAGCACAAGCAAGCCATCAACGCCGGAGCTGGCGCGATGCGCAAACTCGATCATACGCTTCACATCGGGCGCCGTAGGGATCACTTCGCCATCGCATAGCGGCCAGTGACGCCCGCAGCCTGCCCCGGAGCCCGACGCGCGCACATAAGCGCCCCAAAGGATCACGGCGACATTGTAGATGAGCACGCCCAAGGCACATCGGGCGTAGCTTACGCGGGCTCCAAGCGTCATGAGCTAGGGTGTAGTCCCGTCAGAGGGCGCAAACAAGAAGGCCCGCACTCCCAACAAGCGGTGCAGGCCGATTCCTTGTGCGCTGGCTTGTTTGGGCCGCAATGGCCCAAAGCCCCTATTCGCGGAGACTGCCCCGCGTGCCAGGTGTGCCGCCAGGCACGCTTTTGGTAACGGCTGCAGCCTGCAAGCTTTTGCGCTTTCCCATTAGGTAACCAAGAGCGCCAAGCCCTAACGGGCCGACCGACCCCCAGGCGCCCATGCTGAACAAATGCGAGGAAATTTGCTCGCCGCGAAGCAGTGACGGCCCTCGCTCGTTCTGTGACAGGTTGGCCGTGGCGCCCTCCACATAAGACTGATGCGCCAGGTAGGCCGCGAAACCACCAACGAGGCAGCTAAGGCCCAGGCCAATGGCAAGCAGACCAAACCAGCGCGCCGAGCGCTTTTTGAAACTACGAAAGAAGGCGGTAATCCCTAGGTACAAGCCGGTGATTGCCAAAGAAAAAAGCCCCATCACGTAGAGGGGCTCAGCCTTGAGCGTCGAGAGCCAGAGCGAAAATTCGGATTCCATGGCCCCGTGGCTCTAGCGGTGAAAACGGGCTGCGCACAAGCGCCACATGCGTACCGAGTTCAAAGGGCGGTTCGCATGTGGCGCGACAACGCGGTGCACACGGGCGCTACGCGTGCGCGCTGAGCATGCCAAACACCGCCGCATACTGGCCCTTGGACTCGGCCATGCGAGATATCACACTGCCGCGCCCAAGCGAGCGGGGCCAAGCGGTCGCGTCGCCAACAAGTAGGCCACGACGGTGATTAGGCACCCAGAAAAATCGATCGCGCGGCGCTGAAAGCAAGGTAATTTGTTCACAAAAACGCATCTTGACAATTATGGAGTGAGAGTCTTATTCTGCCAAGATGTGGTTCGAACGAGATCTCGCCCACGCGCTCGCGGCCAACGGAGACCCGATTCAGGTTCTTCGCGGGCCACGCCAATGCGGCAAGAGCAGTCTGCTTTTGCAGATGCCTGGCGACTTTCGCGAGCTCTCGCTCGACGACCCGAAACTACGCGAGCTCGCGCAGCAGGACCCCGAGCTGTTTCTCAAGCAGTTCGCGGGCGAGAAACTGCTCATCGACGAAGCGCAGTATGCCCCCGCGCTATTCCCTTCGCTCAAGCGTCGCGCCGATCTTTACAAGCGGGGCGCGCAGGAGCTCGAGACCATCATTCGGCTTACCGGCTCCAATCAAATTCTGATGGACCGAAATGTGAAGGAGAGTCTCGCCGGCCGCGCGAGCTTCTTCGATCTGAACACCTTGTCGGTGGCCGAACTCTTGGCCGGCTGCGCGATGCCCATTCAGGACATTCTGTACAAGGGCGGCTGGCCGGAGCTGCACGCGCGCGGGCCGCGTGACCCAAAGAAGTACCTCGATGACTACATCAACTCCTATATCGAGCGGGACATCGTACTCGCCGCTGGCATCCAGAAGAGCCGCGAGTTTCTAAAGTTTGTTCAACTTCTCGCGGGCCGCGTGGGCGAGTTGCTCGACCTCTCAAGCTTCTCGGGCGACTGCGGCGTCGATAGCAAAACAATCCGAGAGTGGCTGTCGGTGCTGGAGCGCATGCACGTGGTGGCGCTGGTGCAGCCTTTCTCTTCAAATCGGTCTTCACGGCTTGTCAAGTCACCAAAGGTGTACTTTGCAGACACTGGTCTTGCATGCAGATTGCAAGGATGGACATCTGCCGAGCCCATTCTCACTTCGCCTCAGCAAGGTCACCTGTTTGAGAACTTGGTGTTCAGCGAACTCTTCAAGTTGAACCAGAACTATCAACTGGGCTGGACCATCTGGCACTGGCGCTCACGCGACGGCGAGGAAGTCGACTTTCTCGTTCAGCGCGGGCGCAGCGACTGGCTCTTTGTAGAGGCCAAAGTGAGCTCGCAGTCGGGGAAGGACTTGAGCGCCTTCCCACAAGTGAAGAAGGTGTTTGGAAAGCAAATTCCCAAGCGAATCGTCTGTTACCAGGAGGGCGACGCGGTGCTCGGAGGTCGCGTGCCGCTGGCGAAGTTGAAGGAGTACTTGTTAGGGGCTTGAGGTGCGGTGACTGCGTCGCGTTCGGCTGTATCGCTCCGCCCGCCCTACCCGCCGCCCGCAACGAACGCGGTCGGGGTGAGCGACGTCACTTGCCTGAAGGCAGTCGAGAACGCGGCGGTACTTGCAAAGCCGGTGTCATGCGCCACGGAGGAGAGCGGATTGCCGCAAGAAAGTAGTTCCATGGCGCGTACGATACGCGCGCGCTGGCGCCAGGCTTTGAGCGTCAGCCCGGTCTCCTTGGGGAACAGCCGCGTCACGCTTCGCGCGGAGGTTGCGGCACGAAGCGCGAGCTCCGCGAGACCCAGAAATTGGCCGGTGTCCGCAAGAGCAAGGTCGGCCACACGCTTTCCAACCTCACTGGTGGGCCAGGGCAAAAACGTGGGCGCGTCCGGCATCGCCATGAGATCGTGGAGCATGAGCCGAACGACGAGCTCAGCCTTGTCTGCGGCGAGGTTCATGGTTGCGGACTCGCGCAGCAACGCGCGCAAAAGCGGCGTGACGCGCAACGCAAATGGACGCTCCAACGAAGCGCCATCGCCCCAAGCCTGCAATGCTTCGGGTCGCCAGTGCACCATCCAAAGCTCGGCATCCGTCAGTGTTTCCAGCCGATGAAGAACGCCGGCAGGTACCCATGCCGCGAGTTGGGGCGGGACTAGCCACACCCCGGCCTCGGTGTGAATTTGCACCGTACCCGACGCGGCGTACGTGAGCTGACCCTCCTCATGCGCATGCAGCGGTAGGCTCTCGCCGCGCTTCTTCTCGGCACAATGAACTGCAAACAGCGGCGCCGCGTGATTGGCTTTTGCGCGATGCCGATTGGCGTTACGTCGCGTCTGCGGCACTTTAGGATGTCTCCATCAACACCATGAGGGAGATACCATGAGCGTAGAGACAATGAGGTCCGTTGTTGTTGGGCAGTACGGCACCAACGAGGAGGTGCACATCGCGCAGGTCGCGCGGCCTGAACCCAAAGCCGGCGAGATCTTGATCAAGGTTTGCGCGGCAGGCGTGAACCCCATTGATTGGAAAATCCGCAGTGGCGCGGGCCAGCGCTTAGGCATGACCCTCCCCATTCATTTGGGCGGCGAGCTCGTCGGCATGGTGGAGAATCTGGGCGCAGGCGTCGATCAGTTCGCCGCCGGCGACACCGTCTTCGGCATGGTGCCCAGCGGTGCCTTTGCCGACTACGCAGTTTCAAAGGCGGCGGACATGGTGCGCGTGCCGCCTAGCCTAAGCCTCGTTCAAGCCGCCGCTCTTCCCTTGGCGGGCACCACCGCGTGGCAGGCGATGTTCGGCGAAACCCAGCTAATCGCTGGCCAGCGCATTCTTATCACCAACAGCTCGGGCGGCGTTGGCTCCCTCGCGGTGCAATTCGCAAAAGCAACAGGCGCACATGTGACGGCTGTCGCTTCCGGGCGCAACGAAGCATTCGTTCGCAGTTTGGGCGCCGACGTCTTCATCGATTACACGCAAGAAGCTTTCGAAAACATTGCATGCGACATGCACATGGTTTTGGATACCGTGGGTGGCGACACGTTTGCGCGCGCACTTCGAACGCTGCGACCCGGTGGTTCGATGGTGACCGTCGTAGCGTTCCCAGACGGCGAAGCCGAGCGCCTCGGAGTGCGCGCACGGAGGTCGTTCACCGTCCCCAGCGCCGCGAACCTCAGCGCCATCGCCGCACTTGTCGAACGAGGCAAGGTCACGCCGCACATCGACGAAGTCTTCCCGCTTGAGAACATCCGCGTTGCGCTCGCGACCTCCGAAGGCGGCCGCGTCCGAGGCAAAGTTGTCTTGGCCGTCGCGCCCTTGAGCTCGTGAAGT
>JAYWGI010000177.1:0-2613 GCA_043779025.1 Myxococcales bacterium | reverse complement strand
CGACCGACAGTTCGACGTGGAGGCGCCGAACCGCGTTTGGGTTGGTGACATCACCTATCTCAGCATCGGCCGCTGGGCGTACCTGGCCACCGTCATCGACCTCTACTCACGCCGCGTGGTCGGCTGGGCCCTGGCGACAACCATGCACGCCACCCTGGCCACCGACGCACTCAATATGGCCTTCAAAGCCCGCGGAGGAGCCAACGGAGTCCTCGTGCACCACGCGCTGAGGAAGCCAGTACGCAAGCCGCGCCTACGCTGATTGCATCGCCCTCGGAGGCGCCACACTCAGCATGAGCCGCAAGGGAAATTGCTGGGACAACGCCGTCGCCGAAAGCTTCTTCGCCACCCTCAAACGCGAGCTCGGAGACACCTTCGGCTCCTTCAGCGACCTCCAGCGGAAGGTTGCGGAATACATAGACTGGTACAACAACGAGCGCCTGCACTCACACAACGACAACCTCAGCCCGCTACGCGCCGAGCTTGCTTACCACCGCCAACTCGCGGCATAACTCTCTCAACAAGAATGGACCTCCAATTGGGGGGAAGACCACCTGTGCAAGCGCCAGCTGCCCAAGTGACTACACCTGCCAGGTCGTGTCAGGCCGCGCAGGTTGCTACCGCGCTAGTCGAGGGGTGCGCCGCGCGTGATATGTGTTTTGTGCATGCATCACGCGCTCCTCCCGGACCCCAGCTCCAGTGTGACGCGTGACATCGCGCTGCGAGCGTTTTTGATTCTGCGTATGCTGCGTGGCACCCGTCGAGCGAGACATCGTCGACATCGCATACCTTCGCGCGTTGCAGAGGTCGGGCTTGGCATGAGGGAAGCGCCCAAGCCGTCGCCTTCGCTCTCAGATGAATTCTATGAGCGTCGATTGTCGCCCGAGGAGTTCGCCGCGGCGCTGCGCGCCTCCGAGTGTGACGACGAGGAGAATGCGCGCATTGCCGAGCAAATCGAGTGGTTCCAAAAGCGCTACCCGACGGTGGCGCAGCGCCTGGCCTACGTGAGAAATCGCACGGCGGCGTGGCGTAGAGCACCAAAGCTTTAGCGGCGCCTGCGCAGCGCATTGTGCTCCGCTCAGCGCTGCATGTAGTCTGCAGCTCATGCCTTCCCTCGAACAACACCCCGTGCACCTGGGGCTAGGTGCAACCGTGCAGCCACAACCGGTCTTTACCGGCGAGCTCGCTTGGTACGAGTCGTACATGGCACGCCATCTGGCCGATGGCGCGGAAGGGCGATTGGTTGCGCTGCACAGTTTTGATGAAAGCTGGACCTCGTGGGAGATGCACCCCTCGGGCGAGGAACTTGTACTTTGTACCGAGGGCGAACTTGAACTCGTGCAGGAGCTCGCCGCGGGCGAGCATCGCGTGTACTTGCGCAAAGGCGACTACGCCGTCAATCCGGCGGGCGTGTGGCATACCGCCAACTGCAGGGGGGGTTGCACCGCGCTCTTCATCACGGCGGGGAAAGACACGCAGCACCGCCCGCGCTGAACTTACTCGCGCGTGCGCGTGCCGTCGTTTCGAAAGTGGCTTTGGTCCAAGTGGAAATGATTCCAATGCGCCTGATTGAAGAAGGGCGTGAGTACGCTTGAGAGCACATTCTCGTCGTAGGCGCGTCTTGAGATGGCGCGTAGGAAGTCGGCCTCTTTGCCGGCCGGGGCCTCCGCGCTTTTGGAGAAATGCTTGGATACGAAAATCTTTTTATCGCCTTCAAGCGTGAAGATGTCCACGTCGATGGCGTTGGCATAGCTGTGTTCGCTCACCCAGCCTGGGTAGGCTGCGATCTCGCGGCAGCTATAGGTGCCCATCTGGTGTATGTGCTTTACACGCTTTCCGAACACTCGTAGGGCCTCCTCTTGAATCACCATCTCCAGCCGCGCCAAGCCCAACGCCATCTGGCAGCTGAGCACGGGAGGGGAGCTGTACTTGATGCCGCCGGGGCCCTTTTTGTAGGTTACGAGCTGATCTGCGCCGCAAAGCAACTTGCCCTGCCGATGCGGGGGGATGCTTGCGGCGGAGAAGGTCACCCCGGCGGCCGCAAGCCGTTCGTTGCAGTCTGCAAGTGGCGTAGGCGGAGCGACGATAAGGTCGTCGTCGGGGTCCGTGTTGGCGTAGGCCCAAGGCGAGAGGGCGACCGCAGGCACAGTAGGGGCAGGAGGCGCGGCTGACGGTGACGTCGCGGGAGGCGCTGTAGGAGGCCCCGCGGTGGCCGGAGCGCGCTGTCCCGACGCGGTAGAGGTCACGAGCGCCATGAACACGGCCGAGATAGCGGCGCGCGCGGGTGCGAAAGACGGCATAGCTAAGTGTACGACAGGGCAAGCCGCCTGGCTACGCGCCGCAACGTAGCCTACGGGGGGCGAAACAAGCCTGGTCGCGCGCGGGGACAGCTTCCCAGGCATCCGGAACATGCGCTTAAAGCTGCGCGTATGCGTTTGACGCAACACCTACGCAGCGCAGCGCGCCAACGCAGACGGCGCCTATTTTTGTGCCCCAAGAACGTAGATTTTTGAAGCCAGCGGGGCGATCTGCAACCACTTTCCATGCATGGAATCAGCGCCTTAACGCATGGAGACATAAACCCAGTGTACCCAATAATTTGTATTTACCGGG
>JAYWGI010000176.1:0-2618 GCA_043779025.1 Myxococcales bacterium | reverse complement strand
CCACATCGGAGACACCATCGCCGTACGTCAGCATGAAGGTTCCGTCCTTCTCCAAGTGCGTGCGAAGGCGTGCCAAACGACCGCCTGTGAGCGTGTCGGAGCCCGTATCGACCAGGCGCAATTGCCAGTCTTCGCTGTTGCCGCCGTGGGTGTCGGAAGCGCCCGTCTTGAGGTTCACAGACAAGTCCGACGACATGGCGTGGTAGTCCAAAAAGTAGCGCTTGATGACCTCTCCCTTGTAGCCCAGTGCAACCACGAAATCAGTGAAGCCACGCGTGCCATAGAGCTTCATGACGTGCCACAGGATGGGCTTGCCCCCGATCTCCACCATGGGCTTTGGCTTCGAGACGGTCTCCTCACCGAGTCGCGTTCCGAGTCCGCCTGCGAGCAATACGACGTGCATAGCTTGTGTACCTTGGTAAGTGGTTTGGGCCTACAGGCCGAATCGTTGACTGAGGTTGCGTGCCGCTCGGAGCACTGTTTCGGCACCCTTCGGGGATCGCTCTTGGGTCCAGCGCACCACGCGGGAGAAGATCGTATGGTTGCGTTCGTTGCGGGCCACCGCGCGTCGCATCTGCCCTACAAAGACATACTCCAGAGGATGCCGCTGCAGGTAGCCGTCTAAGTATTTGTTCATGAGCTCCGTGCGGATGGCATAGCCCTCGAAGGCGTCCTTGTTCACGCTGGCTTGGCCGCCGTGGCGCCGCACCGACATGATCGGCTCAGCGATCATGGCCATGTCCCATGTTTCGGCGTACCTCATCAACACCGACAAATCGCCCCAGTACATGGGCACGCCGATGTCGAAGCCATGGATGCGAAACACCTCGCGGCGATATACAAGCCCTGGCATGGGGATCACATTTTTTCCGCGCTCGAGTAGCGTATGAATGTAGCGGCGCCCGGCCCATACTTCGTCTTTGGCAATCCAGCGACGTGACCCCGTAAGCACGGCGTGCTCGTCTACAAAGTTGAAGTTGGAGCCACAAACTCCCGCTTGGGGCTCGCGCTCCAGCATGCCCACCGCGCGCCCCAAGAACTGAGGCGCGTAGACGTCGTCGTCGTGAAAGAAGGCCACGTACTTGCCCTTGGATGCCAACGCGCCACGGTCAAAGTTGGCAAACATGGGCAAGCGCTCATCTACCGGCAGCACCCGCACTCGTGGCTCCGCGGACTGCCAGATGGCAAAGAAGGCACGTGCTTCGGAGCCACATGCGTTGTCAAGCACGAGGACCTCAAAGTCTTGCAGCGTCTGCGCCGCGATGGCCTCACGCACGGCAGGCAAGAATTCGGTACGGCCAATGCTGGGCACACAAATGCTCACAAGTGGAGCGCCCCCATTCGTCATCGCGCCGCCTCATTGCGCCAGTACTGCAGGGTGTTTGCAATGCCTTCCTGAAGCGACCAACGAGGTATCACGCCGGGCAAACTGAGCGCGCGCAGTTTTGAGATATTTGCATTCTGCACCATCACCTCGTCCGCGCGCATTGCGTAGGCCGTGTCGTCGATTTGCGCGTCCGGGCCGGCAGCTTGGGCCAATTCAGCAACGACCTCGCGTACCGCCACGCCCTGCCCAGAGGCCACGTTCACGGGCCCAACAAGATCGGACTGCGCAAGCGCGAGCAAGGCACGCGCCGTGTCTTCCACGTGGGAGAAATCACGCACTTGAGTGCCGGGGCTGGTCTTGGCGACTTCACCTGCAATGAGCTTCACGGCCGTGTCGCTCACCAAACGCCCACGCGACTCGAAAGGGCCATACATAAGAAACAAGCGCGCCCACGCAAAACTAAGGCTGTCGCGTTTGGCGATACCGGCGAGCAACTCCTGCGTCGCCACTTTGCTTGCAGCATACACGGTTGTAGGCGCAAGCGGGCTCCGCTCAGTGAGCGGCGCGGCGCTCGCATCGTATTCGGCGCAGGTGCCTGCGCCCACAAATCGGATGCATCCTGCATCTTTAAGCGCGAGCATAAGCTGCGCGCTTGCCGACACCCACTGCACATTGTCATCGGCGTGTAAGTACGCGCCAGGTTTGGCATACCAGGCAAGATGCACGCACGCGTCGGGCGCTACGTCGCGCGCCATCTGCGCCACAGCTGCGGCGTCGAACAAGTCGCATTCAACCCGGCGCGCCTCAGGCGCGAGCGCATCTAGACGTGCCATATCGCTGCCGGCCCGGTGCACAGCCACCACCTCCACGCCTGCCTCAAGCGCCGCCCTCGCAAGATGTGCGCCTACAAACCCCGGCGCTCCCGTGACAAGCAGCCGCATCAGTTGTGCTTCTGCGCCCAGTCGTAGCCGATGCTGTTCTCAAACGGGTCCATGCGATCCATTTGTACATTGGTGTGCGCGTGCGTCGCACAATTGGCAACAATCGCCACCTCACTAAGCCCCTTAAACCCATTCCATACGCCCGGCGGGATCACCAGCAAGTGGTAGCTATCGGGGCCCAGGTAGATTTCCATCACGTGGCCGCGGGTGCTCGAGCCCTCGCGGTCATCAAACAAAGCATTCTTAATGCGGCCGTGAATGCACGCGTAGTTCAAGCCTTTGCCGTTGTTTTTGTGCCAACCTTTGATCACGCCCTCATAGACCGTCGAGAAATAGATCTCACCGAAGCG
>JAYWGI010000175.1:0-7148 GCA_043779025.1 Myxococcales bacterium | reverse complement strand
CTGAGGGCTTAGATCTGAAGGTCGCTGCTCTGTGCGCAGAGCTTGGGTATGAGGGAACGTTTGAGCTCGAGTTTGTTCCGCATGAGGGGCGTTTGCTGCTCATCGATATGAACCCGCGCAACTACGGGCAGATGGGGTTCGAGGTGGCGCGTGGCGCGCCGCTTCCTTACTTGGAGTACTTGCGGGCGACGGGCCAGCATGCCACCTTTGACGAGGTGTACGCGCGCGCGCTCGCGTGGAACCGCGTGGAGCCCTATGCATTTACACATGGAAGAATGCTGGGGCTGGTGAGGCTTGGGCAAGCGACGGCCGGGCGCGCGCGCGGGCTGACGCCGGAGCCGTGGCATGCATGGGCACGTAGCTTTGGAGACCGGCTGATAGACGCAAGCTACAGGTCGGACGACCCTGGCCCCGCCGCTTGGGACCTGCTTGCGAATGCAACCTCGTTTGCCAGGCATCCTAGAGCCTTCCTTCGCTCGCTTAGCCGTACTAGCTAGAGCGATGTGAGTTCCATTTCGCCCCGATCCATCGCCATTCTGCCGCTGGCAGTGCCCGACGAACATCGTGGGCTAGGCGGGCGAATGGCGACCTTGTTGTGGTCAAGAGCGGGGGCCGTGCACCCGGCTGTGGGCTTGTTCTCGGCCGTAGGAGCTGGCATTGAGGTGGATGTTTCGCCGAGCGTGTGGCCTTTGCTGTGGCAGCCATTTGGCTCGGCCGACCATGCGCCGCCTGAACCGGATTACGTACTGACGGGCGCGGTAGAGCCCCCTCTTGCCGGCGTGGGGGAATGGTCGCTCACGTTGTTTCGTACATCGGACTTGTATGTGGTGGCCCAGGAGCGCCGCAGCTTTTCTGAGGCGGATGCCGGGGATGCGTTAAGTCAGCTGGTCCCGATGGTTCTCAAACCCCTGGGGTCCTTTCATACATCCTTCGAACGCGCGTTTTCAGAGCTCGCCGGAATTCCGTGGGAGGGTCTGCGCTCGGCGGCCGGGGCCGAGGTGTCGCTCGCCAAAGGGCAAAGCGGCGCGTTGCTATCGCTCGAGAGATGCGTGAGTGATGCACCTTTATCAGTGTATCCCGCAAGGAGGCTCGGAGAGGTGGTTGCAGAGCTCTCACGTGGCGCGTCGCAACGCGATCGCGAGCGGTTGAACCGGATTTTGTCACGCGCCATGGACATTGCGCCGGCTCGGTTCGAGCTTCTCTTGGCGCAAGCCTCCCTGCGGTGGGCGGCGGAAGACGTCGCCGGCGCTGTGGAGTCGTTGCGGATCGTCACAGCGCTGGCGCCGGGGGAGTTTGCAGGGCATCACTTTATGGCACGGGCCCAGCGGGCGCTCGGAGACTGGACGCAGGCACGTGCAAGTCTTTCGCGCGCCAGAGAGATTGCCCCAGACGAGACGCTCCTTGCACATGAGCTGAGTTTGCATGCGGTTCACGACCACGATGAGGACAAGGCCGCTTCGGCTTACACCGAGGTGATGCGCAATGTCGCCGCGCACGATGCGACGCTTTGGACGGAGCTGGCTCGCTCAGCGGAGATACGTGGGTGGCGCGTTTTGGCCTCGCTGCTGGTCGACCATGTCCTTCGCGTGCCGGCGTCGTGGTCTCCGGAACTGCTTGGCCGCGCGGAGCGGTTGTGTCTCACGAGCGAGCCCGAAGGTCCCGCGCGCGCGACGCGGATTGGGATGCTGGCGCAGGGTCGCTCAGTACGAGACTCGGCAGAGTCGGGCGCGGCGGGCCGTGGATTTGCGGCTAGCCCGCAGGTTGTGGCCGCACCCGCGAGCTTTTGGATCAAGCTGCGCGCGCGCCTTGCACAGTGGGTGGGCCGATGAGTCGCACCGGCGTGATGACGACCGTCGTGTTGCTGTTGCGCTTTGCGACTCATCTCTATTTTGCTCATCGCATACAACCGCTCGTGCGCGCGCCGTGGGGGCGTCGTATTTCGGTTGGCGTGATGGGCCTTGTGGCGCTGTTGCCGCTGATGGAGTGGGCGGTCAGTGTGTGGTTGCCAAGTTGGGGTTCGATTGGCTCGCTTGTGATTCAATTCGAGGGCGCACTTTTTCTCATCGGGTGCATTATGCATGCTTTGTGGCGGGTAGTAATGTCCCTTCCGCAGACCACGAGAGCACGCATTGAGGACGCCCAGTCGCACCAGGCGCACGAGGCGAGGGGGCAGGAACCCTCCGAACCGGAAGCCTCAACACTGACGCGGCGCGAAGCCACGACGGCTTTAGCCTTGGCGGGAACCTATGGCGCTCCAGGTATTTTGCTTGGTTATGGCACGGTGGTCGGACGTCTGGACTACCGTATCGAAGAGCTGATTGTGCCGATGGTGGGCCTGCCCAAAGAACTTGAGGGCTACACGCTTTGCCAGATCTCCGATGTGCACACAGGGCCGCTGGTAGGACCGCGCGAGCTTGCGAGAGGTTTTGAACTGCTGAAGCGTGTGAGGCCTGATCTGATTGTTGTCACGGGGGACGTCGTCGATCACGACGCGCGCTACGCCGATATGTTTGCGCGCATGCTCACGGACTGCCCGGCGCGGGATGGTCACGTGGCGATTATGGGCAACCATGACCATTACGCAGGCGTAGAGGAGGTGCGCACTCGCCTCCGAAACGGCGGTGTCCGCGTGCTGCACAACCAGCATTGGGTCGTCCAGGCGGAGGCGCAAGGAGGCCTGGCCCTGGTGGGGCTGGATGACCCGATGGGTGGCCATGGCGGAGGTGGTCCCGATGCAGCGCGCGCGCTCATGGGTCTCGCGCCCGATGTGCCAAGAGTAATGCTGCAACACCGCCCCGATCTCTTCGATGCGCTTTCTCTTCACGCGCCACTGCAGCTCTCCGGGCACACCCACGGCGGACAGGTTTCATTCGGAGTGTTTAACCCAGCGTCGATGTTGTTCAAGTACGTGCGCGGTAAGTATCAGCGTGGCACTTCGACGCTGTACGTCAATCGCGGCTTTGGTGTCGTCGGTGTGCCTGCGCGCCTCGATAGCCCGCCCGAGATCACAAAAATTGTCTTGGTCTCAGCTTGAGAGCCCGGGTGCTGTGTGCAAGTGGTTTGGCGGCCTTGGTTGTCTGCGCCACGGGACTCGCAGGTGCGGCGCCGTTCGAGCCAATACTGTCACGTGAGGCAGGCTTTTTCCCTGTGCGCGGGGTAACCATTGGTCCCATCGAAAATGCGCTGCATCCTGGACGTGGTTACGGTTCGGACGCCTATGCGCGTGCGGTGGATGAGGCGGCGCGCTGGGGCGCGACCTGGGTTGCACTGACACCTTTTGGGCGTGTTCATGATCTTCACTCACAAGGGGTAGACCCCACGTTTGAGGCCCCCATCGAAGACAATCGGCGCGCACTGGCGGAGGCTGTGCGTAGGGCGCATGCGCGAGGGCTGCGTGTGCTTTTGGTCCCTCATCTCTGGGTGGAGTCGGGTGAGTGGCGCGCCCTGATTAATCCCGGAAGCGACGAAGCATGGGAGACCTGGGCGCAGAGCTATGGCCGCTTTGTGCTCGGTTGGGCGGACGTTGCCGAGGCTTCGGGGGTAGACATGGTGGCCGCCGGTGTAGAGCTACGTTCTTGGGTCACAACCGCGCATGCGCCATCGTTTGTTAGGTTGATTCACAAATTGCGTGCAGCATACACCGGACGCCTTACGTATAGCGCCAATTGGGACGATGTGGAGCACACGGTAGTTTACAGTGAGCTCGACGCCATTGGCATCAACGCGTTCTATCCTCTGGGGTACAAAGAGGGCGCGGATGCTGCCGCATTGTGGGAGGGTGGTGAGCGAGTGCGCGTGAAGGTTCATGCGCTTGCCGAAGCTTGGGGCAAACCCGTCTACTTCAGCGAGATGGGCTATACGACGCGGCCCGACCCGGCGATCAAGCCCTGGGAATGGCCTGACGGAATGAAGAACGTGACGGTCGATGAGGCCGCCCAAGCAAGCGCGTACCGCGCGCTTTTGGGTCCGGTCTTGAGCGAGCCTCTGTTTGGCGGATTCTTCGTTTGGCGTACCTATGCCGACCCTGACGACTGCTCTCAAGAGGCCGAGTGGGGCTTCTCCCCCCGAGGCAAACTTGCTGAGCCCGTGCTCCGTGATGTCTTCCACGCGCAATGGATTTCCGACGGCGCGTTGCTGCCGCGATGGGCGGAGCGAGCTCCGTCACCCGGCCACTTCTAGGGAAAAAGCCACCGAAGTGGACCGCATGTCTCGTTCGCTCCGCCCAAGAACTGGGCGGCGGATGGTGGCGCCTAGTACCCTGCATCATGGATCTCCCTCATGCGTTTACGTTTGCGCTATCCGCTTGCCCTTGCCGCGCTCTATGCGTGTGTTTCGGCATGTGTGCACGCGGGCGATACGATGCCTCTGGCGGTGGAAGCGCGCGCGGGCGCCGTGCCTGCGCTGGCGCGCAAAGTGATTCGGGACAGCCGCGCAGGCACAGGGCAGGGCTTGTTGCCCGATCTGAATCCGCGCTGTGATCCGGAGCGCAGTTGGCTTTTGGCGGAGGGGCCTGCGCTTGCGCGAAACGATGGCCGACGCCCAGTGACCCTCAGCTTCGATGATGGGCCTTCGCCCGAGTACACTCCACGGATTTTGCAGTTGCTTGCGCAATACAAGGTACATGCGACCTTCTTTCTGATTGGAAAATACCTCACGGGCGATGATGCCCGCGCCGAGGAAAGCCGCAAGTTGGCGCGCCGCATCGTGATGGAAGGCCATCAGATTGGCAATCACGGTTATGAGCACAAGGACCTCACCGGCCTCACGCCAGCGCAAGCGGTCGAGCAAGTAGATTTGTCGCAGCGTGCGATTCACGCGGTAACCGGAATCGATACCGAATTGTTTCGCCCGCCCTACGGAAAGCTCAGCAGCGGGGCGCAAGACTGGCTTGCTTCGCGGAGCAAGGAGCTCGTTCTTTGGAATGTGGAGGTGCGCGACTGGGAGCGCGACGACGTAGACGGGATGCTCGCGGATGCGGAGCGACGGCTCGCAAACGCGCGCGGCGGGGTGGTGTTGCTACACGACTGGAGGCCCTCCACCATCACGTTGCTGGCACGACTGTTGGCGCGCTTGCGCGACGAGCGCTACGACCCCGCGCGCCCCGATCGCGTCGGATACGAAATGGTAGACTTGCCAACCTACATGCAGTGGACCAGCCGATTTCCACAGCCCTACAAGAACCGCGAAGACTTGCGCGCCGGGCGCAGCGTGGCAGTAAATTCCGCGAAGGTGCCGCTGCTCACTCCAATCGCGGCTCGCAGAGTGCCTTCCCGGACCCGCTGACCTCGCCCTTTGCGATACGCACGCTGCAGCTCTGTCCCGTGCGCAGTGCATCGATGTATTCTACAAATGCGCCATCGGTCCACGAACGCTTGCCGTCAAAACGTGCGACGATAACGCCCTCTTTGTCGATGACCCACGTCTCGGGAAACAGCGTGGTGCCAAACGCCTTGGTAATGACCTCGCGGTTGGGGTCGATGGCGACGGGGAAGGGAGGCTCTTTGCCAAACTGCGCGACATAAAATTGGCGCGCTGACTCTGCGCTTTCGTCGGCTGATACCGTCAGCAATGCGACGTCGGGGCGGCTTTTGGACATCTCCGCAAATTCCACCAAGTCGGGCATTTCCTCGACGCAGGGCTGACATGTCTGGGTCCAAAAGTTGAGCACTACAACTTTGCCGCGATAGTCAGAAAGTTTGATGGTCTCGCCGTGCAAGCCAGGCAGCGAAAAGTCCGGAGCGCGGCGCTCCGTCGCCGAGTACGCGGGCCGCATCGAGCAAAGCGGGATACACGCGTGGCGCAGCTCCGAGTCCTTGGCCACAGTGACATAACCAAATGCAAACGTGGCGGCAACCAAGAGCAGCACCCCTTGGGCGGCCGTACCGTAAAGAGTGGAACTTCTCGCATTCATGCTGCAACCACTAACCGAAGATGTGCGTAAATGCACAACCCGAGTGTGTTGGGCCATCGGGATGGGCCAGGGCGAGGAAATTCGATTGACGGATACGCATCAATACACGTACAAGGGGATGTCCGCGCCATACGTACGGACGATGCCTAGATAGCTCAGTTGGTAGAGCAGCGGATTGAAAATCCGCGTGTCGACAGTTCAACTCTGTCTCTGGGCACCACCTTACTTGCCAGTGTCAAATACCGGCCCTTAGTGTGCACGCGGAATGTGCAAGACCACTTCAATCTGGTCTATAGCGGGGGCCAAGATGAAGTCCACGCTCGCTGAAGTTGTTGCACTCTACAATCAACCGCTGTTCAAGTTGATCGATCAAGCGCGAGGCGTGCATACCGCGCATCACGCCGACAACGAGGTTCAGTTGTGTACCTTGCTGAGCGTGAAGACGGGAGGCTGTCCGGAGGATTGTGCCTATTGCCCGCAGTCGTCGAAGTACGAGACCAGCGTGGACCCAGAGAAAATGCTGGATGTAAATGAGGTGCTAGGCAAAGCGCAGACAGCCAGGGGCCTGGGCGCGACACGCTTCTGCATGGGAGCGGCGTGGCGCGAGGTGAAGGACGGCCCTGCCTTCGACAAGATTGTCGACATGGTGCGCGGCGTGAAGGGCATGGGCCTCGAGGCTTGTGTCACATTGGGAATGCTGAACGACGCCCAGGCCGCGCGGCTCAAAGAGGCTGGGCTCGATACCTACAATCACAACCTCGACACCAGCGAGAAACACTACAAGAGCATCATTCATACGCGCACCTTCGACGACCGCATGCGTACGCTGCGCTCGGTGCAGAATGCGGGGATCTCAGTGTGCTCGGGCGGCATTATCGGCATGGGCGAGACGGTGGAAGATCGCTGCGACATGCTCCGCACGCTTGCCATGTTGGAGCCGCAGCCCGAGAGTGTGCCTATTAACGCGCTCGTGCCCGTCGCGGGTACACCGCTCGAGAATCAGCCCGCCATCGACCCGCAGGACATGATTCGTATGATCGCAACTGCGCGCATTCTGATGCCGCATGCGCGGGTACGGTTGTCTGCGGGACGCACGGAGCTGAGCCAAGAGGCGCAGCTTATCTGCATGTACGTCGGCGCGAACTCTATTTTCTATGGCGAGAAGCTGCTAACGACGCCAAACCCCGACGAGAACGCCGACCTGCAAATGCTCAAAAATGCAGGCCTCGGCGTCCAA
>JAYWGI010000174.1:0-2618 GCA_043779025.1 Myxococcales bacterium | reverse complement strand
GGTGGCGCCGTTGCCACCGGGCAGTTACAAACTACTTCTTGGGCGCAGCGAGGAGGCGCCGCCGGTCTACGATCTTGAGTCGTCGCGCGCCGCTGTTTTGGCGGCGGAGCGCTACGATGTGTCGTTCGCAACGGGCTTCGGGCCCAACGGCGCGTTCCGGCCGCTGCTCGCTCAACCGGCGCCCGGAGGCGTGCCGCCCTGGCTGTTGTGGTCGAGCTTGGTTGTGGCCGTGCTTGTGCTCGGTGGCATCACCTTGAGGCAGGGCGTTTCCGACCCACCGTTCGGCTAGCCGAGTCCTTCGCCGCTCCAAGCGGAATCAAGTCCCGTGCAGCACCGCATTTGAAGCTGCACGAACTCTGAGCGTGTGTAGCCCGCATTCTCAAAAGCCGCTGCATGCTCCTCCGGCCAAAGCGAGCTGACACGCCAGGACTTGCCCGGGTGAGCCCCGGCGAGCGCGCGCAGCAACAGCGAGGCGTCGGCCCACGTACCGGTTTCGCAAGGCAACAGCGCCCGCACGGTCACAACTGGCGTCTCGATACCCATCAGCACGACCTGTGCCTTATCCGTGCAATATGCACGGGATGACGCGGGCAACTTGCCGAGAGTCTCCGGCGACAGCTGCCACGGTAAGTCACGGAATGCATGACTTCGCACCATGGCATCGCACACGTCACCGACTGGAAGTGCACGTATTGACTCGGCCTTGTCAGGTATGTCCGCCGCACGGGCGTATCCAAAAAGGCGACGGACTGGCTCGAATCCCAACGATGCATACAACGCAGCGGCCGAGGTGTTTTGTTCCACGACTTCGAGTTCCATATGGGCATCGCCGCGCGCGCGTGCCTGCTCGAGCAAGTGAAGCATCAGCGCACGCGCATGTCCGCGTCGCCGCGCTTCCGGTACGACGCCCATTCCCAGGATGCGGCTGCGCATGCCGCGGCGCGCTACAAGTGCCGCGCCCACTGCGGCACCATCGTCGAGCAGCACCTGGCTCGCGTCGAGGCAGATGTCATCGCTCTGCGTCAAGCCCAAGATCTCGTCGCCGGTGAATGATACCGGGACCACGTAGTCCGAGACGCCGCGCGAGAGCACATCAGCCGCAACGGCGGTGCCTGCGCTCTGCACGGATTGGAAGGTGAGCCACGGAGTCATTCTTCGGTCGTGCTTGCAGATGTTCTGGGTAGCTCACTTAACGCTTTCAGAGCGTCGAGATGACGGATGCCTACCTCTCCGCGTCCGTTGACCGTGAGTGAATTTCCGATCCATTGGAGCCCCGTGGCCTCGAGGCTGGCGCATGCGCCCTCGCTTCCGACCAGGCGCTCATCGTGCGGCGGAGTGAGTGTCATGGACCACAACATTTCGGTATGCTTCCCGTGCGAGATCGCGTCTTGGAGTAGCTGCGCAGTGCACCCATTGATCACGCCCGACGCTTTGAGGAAATAGCTGTCCTCGACGACCAGGCCCATCTTCATCGCTTGAGCATTCCATCTCAATCCGCGAATGTATCGCATCACCAGGTACGCAACGAGTAGTGCGAGGACGGCGGCAGGCACCAAGGCAAATGAAAACTCGAAAGGAACCATGGGCTTCTCTGTTGGACGATAACCGAGAATCTGTTGCAAGGCTTGTGATTGCCTTTCTTGCTACCCTTAACGCGGTGGTGCTGGCGCAGGTCGTCGCGCTGCCAAGCGCGCGCTCGTTGCTTGTGGGCAGCCTGCTTGTCGTTGCACTGTCCTTCGGGGAACACTTCGTTCCTCGGTGGTGGGCACGATTGCTCTCGCCTCGCATCACCTGGTGGGCGTTGGCGTTGCCTGGAGCCGGTGCGGTTCTGGTGCAGGCCTGGCCGGCCTTCGGAACGCTGCTGGTGATGGCCGTGCATTTGTTTCTGGTCCGGGTGCGTGTGTGGCCTTCGCTACGAGCATAGTACTTTAGCTGCTTTGGTGCGCTGCTCGGTGGCATTGGCGCTGTGTGGGCAGCGCCAATGTTGGAGCATGCGTCACGTCCATCAAGGGGGCGACGAGTGCACCTTGAGTTCAGTCGCCGCCAATGCATTGAGGTCTTCGAAGTGCGCGGCGATGTGATGCTCTTTCTCGATGGCAATCTTCAGTTCTCATCGTCCGATGAGCGTTCGTACCATGCGGCCTTGGTCTCGCCCGTAGTCGCCGCCAAAGCCGCGCGGGTCCTCGTTGTAGGCGGTGGGGATGGACTCGCCGTCCGCGACTTGCTGCCGCATGCGTCTGCGATCGTGTTGGTCGAAATTGACATCGCGATGACACAGCTCTTTTCAGCGGAGCCAACGTTGCGTCGCCTAAACCGAGGTGCACTGTCGAACCCTAAAGTTCGCATCGTGAATGAGGATATTCGCGAATATCTTTCCGTCGACGCCTCCTGCTTCGGCGCCATTGTTGTCGATCTCCCCGACCCAAGTTCTCCGGGGATGTCAGAGGTCTACAACACTGCATTGTTTCGGCAATTGAAGGCGAGGTTGGAACCCGGCGGCGTCATGTCCATTCAGGCCGTGACACCGCATTCCGCGGCCCACGAAGCGCTGCGTGACATGGTGACTGAGGCCGGGTTGCGAGCAACCAGCTTCAGCGCTCCGGTTTCATCGTTCGGCG
>JAYWGI010000173.1:0-2619 GCA_043779025.1 Myxococcales bacterium | reverse complement strand
ATAGGTGATGTCACCAACCCAAACGCGGTTCGGCGCCTCCACGTCGAACTGTCGGTCGAGCGTGTTGGGGGCGATGGCCAGGCAGTGGTTGGAGGCGGTCGTCGTGGGCACGAAGCGCGGCTTGCGGGCGCCGACGAGCCCCTCTTCCTTCATGAGCGTCGCGACACGCTTGCGACTGTAGCGGAGCCCCTCGTCGGTCAGCGCCCTGTGCACGCGCGGTGAGCCGTATCGGCCAAGGCTTTTGGCATGCACGCGGCGCACGGCCACACGCGCCGCGCGCTGCTTGGCGGCCCGACTCTCCGAGGGCTTCTTCTTGCGGTAGCTCCCGCGAGAAACGCCAACCATTTTGCACGCCGATATCTCACTGAATCCCGCCTTCTTTGCGGACGCGACGAGCTCTCTCAAAGCCCGTCCTTTACAAAGAAGGCGTGTACTTTTTTTAGGAAGTCGCGCTCCTTCGTGAGCTGCGCATTGGCCCTGCGGAGACGCCGCACCTCGTTCTCGAGCGTCTCGCCGGACCGCGCCTCACCATCCGCCGTGCCGAACTTGCGCTGCCAGTCGTACAGCTGCGACGGAGCGCATCCGACCTCGGCCGCAATGGCTGACACCGGGCGCTCACCGCGCGATTCAAGCAGGGCGACAGCGTCCCGCTTCTGCGCCTCCGTGCGCGCCGCGCGCGGCCCCGGAGGAGGCGCCGCCACGGCCCTTGGCGACACTGTAGCCAACTTGCCTACAGCACGATTCACAGCCCCGCGGGCGTTCTTGGTTTTGGTCCTCTTGGTCATGTCTGATGCTCCAGATTGTAGCAGTGGATTTCAGACCTCCAATTGGGGGGAAGACCATGGTGAACGAAGCGATGCGTGTAGAGTGCACGGATCACCTTCACGCTCTGCCGAATGAGCGCACGTCCGAGCGCACGGGCTTCGCAAACGGTTTCAAACCGAAGACACTTCTGACACGCTTGGGCGCGATGTGATGCTCGCCGCCGTGGCACGCAACGGCAATTCGCTCCGTTTCGCCTCCGAGCGTCTCGGTGACGATTCGGCCCTCGTACTTGCGGCGGTTCATGGAACTGCCTCTGCCCTCAAATATGCATCCCCGCGCCTGCAGGACGACCTCGATGTCGCGCTTGCATCCGTCCAGGCCGACGGAACCGCGTTGCGGTACGCATCGCCGCGCGTCGGCGAGCGCTTGCGCGTTGTCCTTGCTGCAGTGAAGGAACATGGCAACGCCCTTTGCGCGGCCTCTGATCGACTTCGCGACCACTGGCTCGTGGCTCTTGCCGCTGTGATACATGAAGGTCGCGCGATTGAGTGCGCCTCAGCACGTCTACGTACAAATTCTGCTGTGGTGGCGGCCGCGCTGAAACAGGATGTGAGCGTGCTTCAGCTGCTGGGCCCCGAGCCGCGTGACAACTTTGACCTCGTTCACGGCGCGGTCGCACGGAATGGGCGAATGCTGCACTATGCATCCGAGCGGCTGCAGGACAATGAGTCCGTGGTTCGCGCGGCCCTACAGAGCGAACCCACGTCGATTGGCGACGCCTCTGATCGCCTTCGCGACGATGTGTCGCTCATGCAGATAGCAACAGCGAAGGATGCCGCGCTGGTTGCAAATGCCTCGCCGCGCCTGCGCAACGACCCGGCCTTCATGCAAGCATTCGTATCGCGCAACGGCGGCACCTTGCAGTATGCGTCAGACCGCTTGCGTGACGAAGCCTCGACGGTGCTCTTGGCGGTCCAGCAAACGGGGACGGCGCTGGCTTACGCATCCGCGCGTTTGCAAGACAGCGACGAGGTTGTATCCGCCGCGTTGGCCGCACGCGACGGCCGACTGGACGTCTTGCAATATGCGTCTGAACGCCTTCGCAACGATCCCACCATCGTGATGCGTGCGGTTGCACGGGACGGGTTCTCCCTCGAGGTTGCCGCAGAAGAACTGCAGCGAGCCCCAGATCTGATTCGGGCCGCAGCTATCGATTCACCCGAGTTGCTCCGTGTTGGTCGGCCAGAGGAACGAAAGATGCGGCGCTTGTGGCGATCTGTGATCGACAAGCCGACGGCGCTTGCCGTTGTGGCCAAGGATGCTGGGGCGTTTTGCTACCTTCCCAAGGCGCTGCAGCAGGACGTGGATGTGGCCGCCGCGCGTCGCCGCATCAAAAAGGCCTGGCTTGACGCCTTTCACCACATTCTTGAGCCGGAGGCGCATTGCATTTGGGAGCTCGAGAGCGGCCGAGCAGCACCACCCGGAGCACCCTGAATGATTCATCGCACTTACTTTTTCCTCGTTTGCGGGGCCGTTGCGTTAGGTGTAATCTGCATGCATCGCGGGGGCACGTGGCGCCGTCACGGGCTTGAGCTTCATCTCGAGGCTGTGGCGCCGAGTGGGGTCGACGTACCTGTTCCCATTGCGTTCGCGCCAGATGCACCTACAGATTCTAGGGCGCCGCATGCGCGTCCAGTGTGGATCGAGAGTACAGCGCTGTTCGATGCAGTGCGCGCGGCGCTTGCACACGTCGCTGCCGCGCAGCCCGCGGACCTGTGCGCCGAAGGAGACCCCACGTGCATGCGCGGCGATCTGCCGACGAACGCCTGGGAGAAGGCGGTCTGTCTGCTCTCG
>JAYWGI010000172.1:0-7161 GCA_043779025.1 Myxococcales bacterium | reverse complement strand
CGCGACTTGGGCGGGACAATGTCGTTTCGTGCGCTCTTGTCGCCAGCCTCTCGGTGCTAGAGGAGCTCAAGACAGTGGACGCGCTTGAGGGACGGCGAACAACCGTCGGCGCCTACCTGCCCTCCAACCCTGTGCTGTCGTTCTCTGGCGCCCAGCGCAGGGCGCCCGGAACGGAAGTCGCAACGCTTAATTGGTACGCCTCCCTCTCCCAGGAGTTTGAGTTGGCAGGCCAGCGCGCGAGCCGAGTTCGGGCCGCCGACGCCATGATTGTGTCCCAAAGAAAGCGGGTCGCGATCAAAAGGCGCGATACGGCAGTCCTCGCTTGGTCAGCCTTCTTTGACGCGCTGGCGGCGCGCGAACAGCAACGGCTCTCGGCCCAGCTTCTTGCAAGCGCGCAGCATATGGCGGTGGTTGCGAGGGCACGCGCCGACCAAGGCCTATCGCCGTCGCTCGAAGCTGACCTCGCCGATGCCGCGACGTTCCGTTTGTTCCAGGTCGAACTCACCTCGGACCGCGCTGTCGCAAGCGCGAATGCGCAGCTGAACTTTCTGATGGGGCATGACTCGGGGAGCGCGCCCTTGGTGGTGGTTGGCGACCTGGTCTCCCATGCGTCGCTCGCCGAGGCAGGGACGCGCGCGCTTGCGCTGTCCGATCGTCCCGAAGTTCAGATCGCCACTGCAGAGAGGACCGCCATGCTTGCCCGTGCAGAGTCGTTTCGTCGTTCACGCGTGCCCAATCCTAGTCTCTCCGTCTTCGTTCAGAACGACGGCTTTAACGAGCGCGTGCTTGGTCTTGGCTTCGCCATTCCCATCCCGCTGCCTGCACCCATCGGTCGCACATATGCAGGCGAGATTGCTGAGTCCGATGCGCTCGCCGACCGCGCTCACCTTGAGCAGGCGCGTGCACAAAGGGAGCTCCAAAGGGACATCGAAGAGGCCGTCGCAGCCTACACAGCACACCGACTTGCCGTCGACGCGCTGACGCCAGAAAAGCTGAGAAAAGCTGAGCAAAGCTTGGCCGATTTGCAAGTCGCAATCGAAGCGGGGCGTCTTGGTGTTCGCGAAGCGCTCGTCGCGCAACAACCGCTTATCGAGCTGCTTCAAGCGAACATCGCGGAACGGCACGCTCTATGTCTCGCCTCCATCCAATTGGCCCGCGCGCTCGGTGTATCGCTCGAAGGCAGTGCACAATGAGGGCCTTCGCAACGCTCGGGTCACTGCTTCTGGCACTGCTCCTGCTGCTCGCGGCCTGCGACGGAAAGAAACCGCGCGAGACGGAAGGCGCGCGCGACGCCGCACCGATGGAGAAGGGGATCGGAGAGCATCAAGATGAGCCGGAGCACGAAGCCCTCCCAAAGAAGGTGAAGCTGTCCGACAAGGTCATCGCCGAAGCCAAGATACAGGTGGCGCCCGTAGCCAGAGAAGCGTTGACCATCACGCTTGCCCTTCCTGGCGAGGTGTCCGTCGACCCTGACAGGAGCGCGCGCGTTTCGAGTCCGGTAGCCGGTCGCGTATCCCAAGTATTTTTCAGGGAGGGCAGTGTCGTAAAAAAGGGCGCGCGACTCGCCACAGTACGCATCCCTGAGCTCGCAAAGGTGCGATCGGCGGCGGCGTCGGCGGCGGTGAAGGCCGCATCTTATCGAACGAACGCGACGCGTCTCCGGGAGCTTTCACAACGGGGCCTCGCCTCCAACCAGGAGACGCTGAATGCCACCGCCGAAGCCGAGGCGCTCGAAGCGGAAGCGAAGGCGCTGGCGCAACAACTGAGCATCTTGGGCATGAGCGTGACGGGAGAGAGCTCGGAGCTCACACTTCGCGCTCCCATCTCCGGCGTGGTGGTATCGCGCGCTGCCGTCGTTGGGCAGCCACTCAGCACCGAGGAGACGATTGCCAACATCGCGGATCTCTCCGAGGTTTGGTTTCTTGCGCGCGTGTTCGAGAAGGACCTCGACGAGCTCCGCGCGGGGGCCAAAGCCGAAGTGCAGTTGAACGCATTTCCGAAACGACGTTTCGCAGGCCTGGTCGACTACGTCGGGCGCCAAATTGATCCGATCGCCCGAACGGTGACGGCGCGCATTCGTCTCACCGACCAGGACGACGTGCTTCGTCTAGGCCTGTTTGGTGTTGCTCACGTCGCGATCGGCACTGAGCGGAAGGAACCTGTTCTCGTGGTTCCTCGTTCTGCCGTGGTGGAGATCAATGGCAAACCTGTGGTCTTTGTGAGGCAGCAGGATGGTGACTTTGAGCTTCACGAAGTGCTTCTCGGTCAATCGAACCTAGGCAAGGTACAGGTTCTCTCTGGTTTGCGAGACGGCGAGACAGTGGTCGTAGAGGGAGCATTTACGCTCAAGAGCGCTGTCCTTCGCAGCTCGCTGGCAGAGGAAAAGTGACATGAAGTTCCTCAGCGCTATCGTCGCGTGGTCTCTGCAGAATCGCCCCATTGTGATCGTGGCCACGTTGCTTTTCGTGCTTGTGGGAATTCGCGCTGCAGTCTCGTTGCCGATTGATGCGGTACCGGACATCACAAACGTACAGGTGCAGATCATCACCTCCACCCCGGCACTGTCGCCCGTAGAGATGGAGCGATACGTTACCATCCCTGTCGAGCGTGCGATGGCGGGTGTACCTCATTCGACGGAAATTCGTTCCATCTCCAAGTACGGGATCTCTGTCGTCACCGTCGTCTTCACGGATGACACCAACATCTACTTTGCGCGTCAGCTTGTGAACGAACGAATGCGTGAAGTGCAGGATACGGTCTCCCTGCGATACGGGAAACCGGTGATGGGACCCATCACCAGTGGGCTCGGCGAGATTCTTCACTTCATCGTGAAGAACGATGGCCTCACGCTCATGCAACGTAAAGAAGTTCTCGACTGGCAGATCGCACCACAGATTCGAACCGTTCCCGGTGTCATCGAGGTGAACAGCTTCGGCGGCGAGGACAAGCAGTACCAAGTGGTGATCGACCCGGCGCGGCTTCAGGCCGCCGGGGTGTCTGTCGCGCAAGTGATCGCAGCGCTTGAGAAGTCGAACGCGAACGCCGGCGGCGGCTACATCCAGCACAATCGGGAGCAGTTCGTTATCGGAACCGATGGCTTGGTGAAGAACGTGGATGACCTTCGAAAGGTCGTTATCACAGCCACGCCGCAGGGGGTTCCGATCACCATTTCGACCGTGGGCGACGTGCAGTTTGGGCCCCGTCTACGGCGAGGCGCTGCAACAAAAAATGGAGAGGGTGAAGTCGTGGTCGGCGTTGCGCTCATGCTGCTGGGAGAAAACTCGCGTACGGTCACGGAGTCGGTTAAAAGCAGGCTCGCTGCGATTGAATCCTCCTTGCCACCGGGGACAACGATCGAACCTTTTTACGATCGGTCGATTTTGGTCAACCGCACGATTCGCACCGTGGCCACGAACCTTATCGAGGGTGCCCTGCTTGTGGTTGCGGTGCTCTTCTTGCTGCTCGGAGACCTGCGAGCGGGGCTGGTCGTCGCTGCTGTGATTCCCTTGTCGATGTTGTTCGCGGTAATCGTCATGAACGCGTTCGGGCTTTCGGGAAATCTGATGAGTCTAGGCGCCATTGACTTTGGCCTTCTCGTCGACGGCGCCGTTGTCATTGTCGAAAATGCGGTTCGGCGTCTCTCTGAGAAGCGCTCCGAACTGGGGCGCGTCCTGTCGGTCGAGGAGCGTATCCAAACCGTAGAGGACGCAACGCTTGAAGTGCGGAGGGCAAGCATCTTCGGCGAGGTGATTATTGCGATCGTGTACGTGCCGATCTTGGCGCTGGTCGGAATCGAGGGGAAGTTGTTTCGCCCGATGGCCACCACTGTGCTGCTGGCGCTTGCAGGCGCGTTTGTGCTGTCGCTTACCGTCGTCCCCGTGCTGACCAGCTACTGGGTCCAGCCGAAGGAGAAGGATCATGAGACGTGGCTGCTTCGCCGCGCCCACGCGCTCTACGTGCCGCTGCTCGGGCGCGCGATCAAACGCCGGGCGCGCACCTTGGGTGCGGGCGTTTTCGCGCTTGCCGTCGCCGTGGCTGCCTTCACACAAATTGGTGCGGAGTTTGTTCCGCAACTGGACGAGGGAGAACTCCTCATCGAAGCCCGCAGGCTGCCTGGGGTCGCATTGGACGAATCGGTTGCGACCTCGCTGCGTCTTGAGAAGGCGCTTCGGGCGATCCCGGAAGTGGCCGATGTTGTAAGCCAAACGGGCGCGCCCGAGCTGGCGACGGACTCCATGGGAATCGAGCAGTCGGACGTCTACATCGGCCTCAAAGATCGAAACCTGTGGCGACGCGGGGTTACGAAGGAAGTGCTGGCGCAGGAGTTCTCGCGCGCGATCGAGGACAACGTGCCCGAGATTGGCGGCGGAGTATCACAGCCCATTCAGATGCGTACCAACGAGCTCATTGCAGGCGTTCGATCAGACGTGGCGGTGCTGCTTTACGGTCCTGATTTGGAGCAACTTCGAGCACTTGGCGACAAGGTGGCCGAGATCGTTCGGAAGGTGCCAGGTGCCGTTGACGTTCGCGCAGAACAGGTGGCCGGACTCAAGTACTTGCGCGTGATTCCCGACCGCGCCAAGCTCGCCCGGTACGGGTTCACCGTTGAGGACATCAATCAAATCACGGAGACCATGGCCGTTGGCTACGGCGCAGGAGAAGTCCTCGAAGGCGAGCGCCGATTTGAGATCACCGTCAAAGCTCGGCACAACTACGCAGGCGATCTGGAGCCGCTTCGCATGTTGCCGCTCCGTTCGGTCAGCGGACAGGTGGTACCGCTTGGCGACGTCGCAGAGCTGCTTTTTGTTCAAGGCCCGGCGCTGGTCAGTCGCGAGAACCAATCACGGAGGCTTGCAGTCGAGTTCAATGTTCGTGGACGGGATATGCTCTCTGTCGTGCGGGATGCGCAAAACGCGGTGTCGTCTGGGGTCACGCGCCCCACGGGCTATCGTGCAGAGTGGGGCGGTCAGTTCGAGCACTACACGGCTGCAAAAGCACGACTCGAAGTCGTTGTGCCGATTGCGTTCGCGCTCATTCTGTTTCTTTTGTGGCTCGCATTCGGCTCGATGCGAAGCGGGCTTCTCATCTTCCTGAATATCCCATTTGCCATCGTTGGAGGCGTGCTTGCATTGTGGGTTCGAGGCATCCCGTTTTCAATCTCGGCGGGCGTTGGGTTCATTGCACTCTTTGGCGTGGCGGTGCTCAATGGACTCGTGCTCGTCTCTTTCGCGCGTCATCTGGAGGAGGAGGGAATGAGCCATATGGAGGCCATCCGTCGCTCGTCGGAACAACGGCTACGGCCGGTACTGATGACGGCGTGGGTGGCCGCGTTGGGCTTCCTTCCGATGGCTCTTTCCACATCGCCGGGGAGCGAGATTCAACGCCCACTGGCGACGGTGGTCATTGGTGGACTCATTACTTCCACACTGCTGACGCTGTTCGTTTTGCCTGTTGTCTACGGATACTTCGGACAGTCGCGCTCCGCCAAAAAGCGCGCGGACTTGAAGATCTCGGAGGTAGTCGATGGCGCATGACCACAACCCTATCGCGCGCCTGTCAAGGCCATGCGGTGCGCCGAACCCCGTAGGGCTGCCTGTCGCACAACGCCTCTGATGCGCGCAATCCTAAAGGGTACCCTCGTCGCAGTGGCTTCGGCATTGTGCTTCGGTGCGACTACGCCGCTTGTTCAGCGCGCAGGTCGGGACGCTGGGCCATTTGCCACGGCTTTTTTACTCTATGCCGGCGCCTCGATTGTCTCGCTGCCGGGCGCAGTCAAGGCGCGGCACGCTCATCTTCGGCGAGCGGACCTGCCGCGCATCGCTTTGGTCGCGCTGCTTGGAGCCGCGGTCGCTCCGACGTTCTTTGCATGGGGTCTGCAAAGAAGCTCGGCGTTCAGCGCGTCTATCCTGTTGAATCTTGAGGTGGTTTTCACGGTTTTGCTTGCGCGGATGCTGTTTCGCGAATCGGTCAGTCGGCGGATCGTCCTTGCGGTGCTGCTCATGATTGGCGGCGGAATCTTCACTCTCTTGGGTTCCACTGGCGCGGCGCGCACCGGTTCGGCTTGGGGTACACTCGCGCTGCTTGCGGCCGTCTTCGCGTGGGCCTTGGACAATTCGCTGGCACGCCCGCTCGCCGATCGCGACGCGGCGCAGGTCGTCGGAGCGAAATCTCTCGTGGGCGCGGTGGCGACGTTCGCTCTTTGCGTGGCGACCCAAGACGCATGGCCGTCGCTGGCGGCGTCAGCCGCGCTTCTGGCGTGCGGGGGCCTTGGTTACGGCGTCAGTCTGCAGTTGTATGTCCGTGCGCAGCGAGGGATTGGCGCCGCACGTACCGCGTCGGTGTTTGCACTGGCTCCGTTTGTTGGAGCGCTGCTGGCGTGGCTGATGGCAGACCGCGCGGGGGGCGTATCGCTTGCGATCGCATCCTCCCTTTTTGGTCTTGGTGCGTGGCTACACCTGAGCGAGCGACATCACCACGCTCACACGCATCTAGACCAGGAGCACGAGCATACCCACCGCCACGACGACGGGCATCACGCGCACACGCATGACACCTATCCGCAGAACGAGCATTCGCACCCCCACCGCCACGAACGCATCGACCACACACACGAGCACGGCGAAGACCTGCACCACCGCCACGAAGAAGCGTAGGGAGCGCCTCCTGAGCAAGGCCCTAAAGTCCAGCTCCTGTGATGCGATGCTTGGGGTTGCTCGGGTCTAGTGTCCCCTTGAAGGCGCGCTCCCTGCGCTCGCTGTAGCGATCCGTTAGCCAGTCGCTTTGGTGACGGAGGAGCAGCGTAAACTTATAGAGCTCCTCCATCACGTCCACAACACGGTCGCGGTAGGGAGAGTCCTTCATCGTGCCGTCCTCTAGAAACTCGTCATAGGCCTTGGCCACGGAGCTCTGATTCGGAATCGTCACCATGCGCATCCACCGCCCGAGCAACCGGAGCGTGTTCACGGCATTGAACGACTGCGAACCACCCGAAACCTGCATGACCGCAAGCGTTCGGCCCTGGGTGGGCCGAACGGCCCCGAGCGACAATGGTATCCAGTCGATTTGTGTCTTCATCACGCCGGTGATTGCGCCGTGCTGTTCGGGTGTGGACCACACCTGTGCTTCCGACCAAATGGAGAGCTCCCGTAGCTCCTGCACCTT
>JAYWGI010000171.1:0-2627 GCA_043779025.1 Myxococcales bacterium | reverse complement strand
GCCTCGGGCGAGCTTTAGGAATGCCGCGGCATCTTCGCGTTCAACGCCGGGGTAGTCGTCAAAAAACGCGTCGAAGGAGTAGCCGTCATCGAGATAGTCTAGCAGGGTTTGAGCGGACACGCGCGTCCCCACGAACACGAGCGTTCCGCCCATGATTTCAGGGTCTGACAGCACGGGGCTTCCATGCATTGTCAACATACTGTGAGCATAGGAGGCCCCAATTGCCGCCGCAAGCGCAGCCCGCGAGGAACTGAGCCTGGAGATCGAAACCGGACGACTTTTGGAGGTGCAACACGACCACTGAGAAAAGGGAAAGCCGACTTGCTTCGGAGATGCGCGAGGCAGCGGAGGGCTTTGGCACGGCAATTCGAGAAGGAGTTTGGAGCCCTCACCGGCGGCGAGCGTTCGCTGTCGGCCCCACGGGTCCTGGCCATTCGTAAGGCGCAGCGTCTGAGCCAAGCCGCCTTTGCCGAGTTGCTCAATGTGTTGGCGTTGTCCGAGCGGCAGTGGGCGCGCGGCGCCAAAGTGCCCAGCGGCGCCAGCCTGCGGCGCTTGCAGCTGGTGGAGACGAACCGCATCGAGATGGTGCTCCAGTTGAGCGCGTAGCACGGTGGGTGTGAACGCGCGCATACAGTGGGCGTGAACGGGGGTGTACAGATGGGTGCAAAAGCCACCGAGTTGCGCTTGGCATGTTGGGTGCTAGGGAGTCTGCATGAACCCGAACCGCGTCATCTCTCTGTCCGTTTTTACTGCGCTGATCGTTGCCTGTAGCGCTGGAGCCGGCTCGGGCACGTCGGGAACGGGTGCAGGCGGCACCCCGCTCACGCCCGAGCAGCTGATGGCGTATTCGGGGCCGGCACCGAAGAATTTCGAAACGCGCGAGGGCGTGTGGATGTCGGGGCCAGTACGCATGGAGTTACGAAACGGCACGATGACGGTTGCATCGAAGTGCAACGACAAGGTGTTCGGAGGCGGTACCCAAGCGCAACCGAGCGCTGTCATCGAGGACATTCAGACTGGCGGCATGACAGTACCGTTTGCCAAGATCACGGTGCTCGCACCGCTGTCGGCAAGCAGCGGCGCGGTCGGGGATGCGGCATCGTGCTTCATCTCCCTTGCCGAAGGAACGTACAGCGTAGTGGTAGAAGGCAAAGGCGCGGCAATTCGTTTTTACAATGGCAGCGAGAAAGCTGGCCTAAAGTTTTCCAAAGGTGGAAAAGACGACTTCTATAGCGCATTCACCAAAATCGGCGACTGAGCGCATCTCGGTCGGGAGGTCCTTCGCTTCGCTCAGGATGACGAATCGGGTACTCTGCATGCAAATGCAGAAGGCCCCGTCCGCGTCATGGGGACACGGCGCGGGCGAATCGTTTCGGTGCCGAGCTTAGCAGCGCGCCGCTACCTGCCGCCACGGGCTGGCGGTGAGCTAAGATTCTTCTGTCTGGCGTCGTTGTCCTCGCACTTGGCTTGGCCGTTGTTCACCGCATCAGTGCGTGCTTGCCAGTCGCGGCTCACGCCGGCTGAGGCCGCGAAGGCGCACAAGGCGTTGCTGCTCTCGATGCGTTTGGCCGTACTCTGTGGGAGCCCGCGTGGAGCTCGGACCTACCGAGCGGACGCCGTGCCGTGACGCGCGGCAGGCGCCTTGCTTGCTCGCCGGAGCAAGGCTCCGTAGACGCGCGCCGGAGTTCGGCGGAGACTCGGCAACCGCGTGGCTTGAAGCCCCTCAGGTTGATACGTCACGCCCAACCTTTTGGCCGCAAGCATGCGCAAGAGCTCAAACGTGGCTTCGTGAATTGACTTCTTGCCGTTCTCCCAGCGGGACAACGTCTCCGGGGAAACGCCAATGGCCGCCGCGAATTTTTGGGCTTCGGGCTCCACGCTCAGAAGCCGAAGAAAGCGAAAGGCCTGCGCGCCGCCGGCGCGTGTGTGCAGAAGCGTATGCGCGATCTCGCGCTCCGCATGCTGGTGATCAATGGCCTGGGTAAAGACCTCGCCGCACGCGTTGCACTCTTCGGCATTGAGCGTGTGCGTATAAGCCACGCCGTCGAGCGTGGTGTCAAAAGAGCTGCGCGCCGCGCGAAGGTGGCCTCCGTCGCAAAGGTAACAAGGTTTGGTTTGAGCCTTCATTTCTTTCCTCCGTAGACGGTCACCACGATCACGCCGTTTTAAATGTGAACCACCACCGTGAATGGCCCCGGAATGCTTGCCTTCCACACGCCCGGGCGTTCACCGTTGCACCAACGGCGAGCACCCGTGCAAGCCCCGTGCGCACCGCGTCGACTGGGATGCCGCGCTCCTTCGCGCGGGGGGGGCATGACGCGTAAACACCACCAGCCCGGCCGCTGCGAGTTCACGAATGAGCTTCCTGGGGGAGGTTTCATTCATGTTTCGACTGTGGCACAACTTGACCAAATATCAAGTAGGCATTGCGGGCGAGGCGATGTTGCGCCGCGCTGGAGATCTGTGAACGCACGCGCACAGTGGGCGTGAACGGGAGTTCACAAATGGGTGCAAAAGCCACGGAGTTGCACTTGGCATAGTGGGTGCTACGCAACGTGCATGAACACCGTCGCTCTCTCCGCTCTCTCCTTTGTCTCGCTTGCCGCGCTTGTTGCAGCCTGCAGTTC
>JAYWGI010000170.1:0-2629 GCA_043779025.1 Myxococcales bacterium | reverse complement strand
AGCTCGGCGACATCGCGGCCGACACGGGCGATGCCGAGAAGGCGACCGCTAGCTACGCGCGGGCTGTGGGGTTTGGCGACTCCGCCGAGCTCCGGGAGAAGCTAGCGGAGTCGCAGCTCAGCGAGCAAAGCTGGCAGCCTGCAGTGGCCGGGCTTGTGGGCTTGGCCAACAGCAGCGACGGCGCCGAGTCTTCGGAATTGTGGATGCGCGCCTCCCGTATCGCGCGCCGATTCGCGGCCGATGAGGTGGCCGGCATGCTTGAGAAAGCGTATCGCGCCAACCCGCTCTCCGATGCGGCGTCGGCCGCCTACGAAAGTGCGGCCGTCGAATCGGGCCGGGTGAACGAGGTCGCAGACATGCAGCATGCGTTCGTGGGCACGCTCCGGGGCGCGCCCGAGAAGGCTGCGGCCTCCCGCGTGTTCGGCGTGCGCTGGGCCGTGCGTCACCAAAAGCCTGAGCTCGCGGAGCGTTGGTTCGAAGAGACCGTGCGCCTGGACGCCAAGGTCGAGAGTGCCTTCTTTTTCCTCCTCGATGCATGGGGAAAACAAGGAAATGCGTGGGACCGCGTGGTCTCCCTCGCGGAGGAAAAAGCGGGCGAAAACCCGGCCTTTCTCTACGCGCAAGCAGGTACTATCGCGTGGCGCAACTTGGGTAATCTGGTGCGCGCGCGCGCCTTCTTTGCCGAGCTTGCCAAGGTCGAGCCTACGCATCCGCAGCTGCGGGCATTCGAAGCCCAAATCGGCGAGAGCGCATCCGCAACGCAGGGCTCGATTCGCCCAAACATGGGGTCCATCGCGCCGCAGCGCGTGAGCATCAGCCCGCCGGCCAATGTCCCGAGCTTCGTCGCTGCGCCCAAGGCGCCGCCTCTACCAAGCGCGGCAAGCATCGCGTCGTCGCGTACCCCCAGCCCTGGTGCTGTGAGCGCGGGTGGCCCGGTGTCGGGAAACCTGAATACTCCGGGCTTGCCGGCGAGTTTGTTTGAGCCTACGGGCGACGCCAAGACCGACGAGCTGCGAGCGATTGCGCAGAAACAAGATGCTTCCAAGCGCTACAACGAGTTCGTGAAAACGCTGGTCGCGCTTGCCGCCGCGGTCGATGATCCAAGCGAGAAGGTCGATCTCTACCTGCGCGCGGGCGAGCTCTACGTGACCAAGTTCGCAAACCAGGCGGAGGCCGTGAAGGCTTACGAGTCCGCGCTTGCGGTGGAGCCCGACAACGACACGGCCACGACGCAGCTGCGCGGCATGTACGAGAAGCGCCGCGATTGGGAGAAGCTCATCTCGCTCGATCGCGTGGCGGCCGATCGCATTTTGGATCCGCGCGAGCGCGGCGAGCGATATGTCGAGATCGCCAAGCTGGCGACCGAGCGCGTAAAGAAGCCTGAGCTCTGCATCGATTTGTGGAACGAGGTGCTCGCGGCCGATGACAGCAATGTCGAAGCCCTTGCGGCGCTGGCGCCCATGTACGAGCGCGCCAAGGATTTCGAGAAGTTGGCCGATGTGCTTTCGCGACAAAGTGACATGTGCACCGACGGTACGCAGCGCGCTGTTTTGCTGGGCAAACTAGCAACAGTCTACGGCGAGAAGCTGAACAATGACGACGCCGCAGTGGACGCTTGGCGCGAACTCTTGGCCCTCGATCCGTCCGATCGCCGCGCGCAGGAAGCGCTCAAGAAGAAGTACCTACAGCTTGGGCAGTGGGACGACTTGGAGGTGTTCTACGCCGACACCGGCAAGTGGGATGAGTTCATCCGCGTGCTCGAGCAGCAAGAGGCCAAAGAGACCGACGCCGAGGTCAAGCGCGGCTTGCTCTTTAAGATTGCGTCGTTGTGGTTGGACAAAAAACAAAAGTCCGATCGCGCGGCCCGCGCGTACGAGAAGGTGCTGGAGCTTGAGCCCACCAACTTGGATGCCGCGCTTGCGCTCATCCCGATCTATCAAGCGGCCCACAACGCCAAGGCTTTGGCCGGCGTGCTGGAGGTCAAGCTCGGCCATGAGCACAACGAGGACGACCGCCTTGCCATCTTGAACGAGCTCGGCGGCCTTTACGAGAGCAAGGTCAAAGAGCCGCAAAAAGCCCTCGATCGCTACGCCGAAGCGTTTGCGCTAGCCGAAGACAAAGTGCGCGCCTCGGTGGACGTGGAGCGCAGCGCCAAGGCCGTGAGCGGCTGGGACAAAGTGGTTGCGCTTTACACCGAAGCGGTGGACGGCACCTCCGATGCGCGCGTGATGGCCGCACTCCGCGAGAAGCTCGGGCGCGTACATTTGGAAGAGCTCAAAGACACGGACAAGGCGCTTCTTGCTTTCCGCGCCGTCATCGACGTGGAGCCCGAGAACCGCGCGGCACTCACCGCGCTCGAGCGCCTCTACGGCGAGACGGGCCGCTTCAGCGAGCTGCTCGAAGTGTATGAGACCAAGCGCGATCTCACATCTGACCCGGCCGCGCGTCGTGCGGTTCAGCATGATATCGCGCGTCTTTTGGCCAAGGAAATCAAGGACAACGCACGGGCTACGGCCGAATACGAAGACATTCTCGGTGAAGACCCGCAGGACACCGCGGCGCTCAGCGCATTGGCCGACTTGCATCTTGCGGCCGAGGACCACGCGGCCTACGCCGATGTGCTTCGTCG
>JAYWGI010000169.1:0-7175 GCA_043779025.1 Myxococcales bacterium | reverse complement strand
TGCACCTGCGTGTTCCACGAGCTGCGCACGACCTACAAGCACGGCTTGCACGAGTTCTTGGGCACGGCGCTTCCGGCCGTGATCAACAAGGACATGCTACGCGCCGCTCCAAAGTGCGAAGTACCCGCGTGCACGCCGACGCCCGGGGAGTGAGTAAAGGACGCCGCCGCATGACGGATCTTGTCGGCTGACCACAAGGCATCATCATGAACGCCCTGGTCCTACTTCGCGCTCTCGTCAACGCGCTACTGCTTTGTCTTTGTGCCGCGGCACCGGCCCACGCGGCGCCCAAGCGGGAGGGTTCTCGCTTGCGCTACTTGGATCACGTGCCCGGACTGTCGGACGTGGTTCGAAAATACCATGTGCCTCTCGCCGAGATCTTGCGCATCAACCACCTGCGGGGCGCTACGTCCGTGAATCGCGTGGGCTTGCTGCTGCCCGACGTTCCTCGTGCGCGCTCATTGCCGCTCTACACACCCTGGCCCGTGCGCGCGCTTGCAAATGAGTGCAAAGTGCACGTGTGGGCCTTTGCAGAGGTGAAGAGCGTGGGCACGACGCGGCAATACTGCGCGCCTGGGCCGAATGGGCAACGTGTCTGCGTATCGAACGGGGACCCTAACGGCGACTGGGTTGAGTGGCGTGGCTCCAGTGCAGATTCGCTCGCCGCTGAACTGCGCGTGCCGGTAGATCTGATAGGCCCCAACCCATTCGCACGCGATGCACGCGATGAAGGCGAGGTCGCAAGTGTGGATTTGGACGGCGATGGCGTGGACGAGGTGCTCATCTCGTGGTTGCGCGCGCGCTCCAATGGAATTGGCGAGGAGTATCGCACGCTCTTGGTGCTCAGGCGCGGCAAGGAGTGGCTACGCTACGACAGCGGGCACCTCAGCGCGAGCCACGCCGTGGTGCGTGTCGAGGGCGCCTGCCACTTGGCTGCGCGCAAGTATGAGTCGGCGCGCGATCCGCTGAGGGGCGATGGCAACTACTGGCTGCAACGTACCTTCGACCCCGCGCGGCTACGCATGGACGCGGCGCTCGTTGGGCAGCGACTGCGTAAAGGTGCGCGGTGGGAGCAGGTGCCGGCGCGCGCGCTGGAGGCCACGCACGCGCCTGCAGCGGCCGACGCGGCCGGCACCTTGGAGGCGCTCATACGACGCGAGGAGCGTGATGCCGAAACGGGCGTACTGCTCGCGCATTCGGAGCTGCGGCTGCGCGTCGCCGATGGGCCTCTGGTCCTGCGCTCATCGGACGAGCTCGGGGCCGCGAGCTTTGGTGACATGGAAACGGGCGTTTTGTTTCCCGAGTCCTTCTGGTCGGCAGAGCTCGGGGGGCGAAGCATTCGCCTGCACAGAACTTCGACCAAGCACGATTGGGAGCCCGCGGACATTGTGTGGCTTGGTCCGTAGGGACGCAGATGGCAGGGGGCGCGGGCTCGCGTGCACCGCGCTCCCCGCCTGTAAGCGCATGTGTGTCGGGCACGCACTTGTTTGGGGTCGTCCCATGACTTCCGTGACAGGTTGCGCCGCTTGCTGACAAGTATCTGCATGTGGACAAGTGCGTCTGCTCAAAACGTGGAGAAGGCTACAAGCATGAATCAGTCGGCGAGCTTTTGGCCAGCGTGCGCGGTGTTCGCGTTGGCAACTGGGTGTGCATCGGAGGAGCCTGCGGGTACCGAACCCGAGGTGGACGCACTCGTCTCCAAGTCGGCAGACATCAAAGCGCTGGACGCGATGGTGGATGAGATAAACGGGTATCGATCATTGGACGACTACGTCGTTGTCGCGCGCAAACAATTCCCTCAAAGTTTGGTGGTTGATCTCAGCCATCGCTGTTCCAACAATGACCGCGTTGTATCGGAGGCAGGGACGAAGCTGACGGTGCGCGAGGGCTCCAGCAAACGTCTTCGCCAGGTGACCCGCGTGTGGTCTACGTGGACGGGGGCAGGCAAAAACACCAGCCACACAGTGCACGAGAGCGCCGTGTACGACTCCTCGGGCAAGTTGCGCGTCCTTGTTCTGGATGTCGATTCAGACCACCTTCTGGATGAAGTCTACATGGCGAAGCTGTTCGTCGAAAACGAAGCGGTGCCCAGAAGGACGAAGGCGTTGGGGGTGCTGGACACAACTCAGAAGAAGGTCGAGGTGGCCAACTCGGCCGATGACCTTCAGACTTCGGGGTCGAGCGCTCAGTATCGAATCTACCTCGATGCAAGCGGGCGCAAGGTCCTCGAAACGGTGCGGCGCGGCCTCGAGTATTCGTCCGTACAAAGCTCGGCTGGGCAACACGCTGCAGGAGCTTCGCCGCCGGTGCTTTACGATGAGAAGGGGATACACCCCAGTCCTGCGAAATCGCGCTTTCGGTTCTCCGCGATTTTCCCGGTCGCCGTTGGGTACCCCGTGGAGCTGCCCGAGGTCGTTGTGCGGCCTTCCGAATCTTGGGCGTCGCGTGCGCTCACCAAGCCTACTGACAATCCCGAAGCGATCCTCAAGCAGCTTCCCGTTTGCAAGTAGGTCGTGCGCGGTCACAACCCCAAATGACAGATCCCGCCAACACGCCACAATGCACTCCGTATGAACACCCCGGCGGCTGACGTCTCCCGCCGAAACCTTGTCATCGTCGTTGTGTCCACCGTGGTGGGCCTTGTGGGCGGCGTGTACTTGAGCCGCCCTGTGATCGCACAGTGGATCGACCCACGCGCGCATGCGCCCCTGCCGCTATCCACATTGCAGGAGGGCGCGCGCGAGGCGAACGCGGGCTGCCCCAAGATGATCGACAGCGAGACCGAGTTGCGGTCCACCACTGCTGCGGAGGGCATGTTCATCTACAACTACCGTCTCGTGTCGTCGCTCAAGGAGCAGCTCGACGTCACCGCTTTTGAAGCCGCCGTGCGCCCAAAGATCATTGCGGGCGTGTGCGCCGAGCCGGCTACACGGCAAGGCCTGCTGAACCATCAGGTCACGATGCGCTATGTATACGCCGACAAGGATGGGGCCGTGATCAGCAGCTTCGACATTGGCCTGAAAGATTGCGCTGCAGCCGCAAGCACTATGGACAATTAGATGTGTTGTGCATCTGATGGGGTAGGGGCAGGTCCCATGGTTTCGCTGCACCGCGCAGCCAAATAGCCACATTGCCTTACACCCACTCACGCGTCCGATCTCCGCAATCGCAAAATCTGTACGGCGCAGTGCGACCTCTGTAGCCTTCAAACCGTATGCAAATTCAAAACTCGTTCGTGACCTCGTCGGACCCCGTGATCGTCACGCTTCTTACGCAATTTCTTTTGCCGACGGCGCTGGTCGTCTTGGTCCTGTTCGTTCTCCTGAACAGCATCGCCATCGCGCGCGGCAACGAGATTATCACGCTCGAGCGTCGCTGGTTTGGCGCGCCCATGCCCGATGGACGTACCGTCGCGCTCAGCAACGAGGTGGGCGTGCAAGCGCGCACCTTGGGCCCGGGCGTGCATTTTCTGATCCCGTTTATTTACAAGACCAAGAAAAGCGCGTTCGTCGTGATTGGTACCGATCAGGTGGGCCTTGTGCGGGCATGCACGGGCGCGTCGATTCCGTCGGGCGAGTTCTTTGCGCGGCCTGTGGAGTGTTCGCTCTTTCAAGACGGCGAAGCCTTTTTGAGCGGCGGCGGTCAGAAGGGCCCGCAGGTCATGATCTTGCCGCCGGGCGAGCACCGCATCAACCCGAATCTGTTCACCGTAGACATCACGATGGCCGTGATCATTAAGGAGTCGCAGGTCGGCATTGTGGAGGCCGTGGGCGGCTTGCCTTGCGCGCCGGGCCGCATTTTTGCGACTCCCGTAGATTGCGACAACTTTCAGGATGGAGCCGCGTTCTTAGAAAACGGCGGCCAGAAGGGCCCACAGATTGCGATTCTTCCTCCAGGTAAATACCGTATCAACACGTCGATCTTCCGCGTCGAGAACCGCTCGGTCACGGTGATCCCCGGCGGCAGCGTGGGGCTCGTCACCGCCATGGACGGCGCGCGCATTCCCGATGGTCGCTTGCTCGCCAACAAGGTGGCCGAGCACTCCAACTTCGAGAAGGGCGACATGTTTATCGCGCACGGCGGTGAGAAGGGCCGTCAGCTTGATGTGCTCATGCCCGGCACGTACCGTATCAACACCGCGCTGTTTGAGATCAGCCCGCCCGTGCAGTGGACCAACATCGGCGCCGACGAAGTGGGCGTGGTCATCGTGCAGGAGGGCAAGCCCATCCTCGACCCCTCCAAGATCGCGGCCGACGAGGTCGACTTGGCCGTGCACAACAACTTCCAAAATCCGGCCGCCTTCCTTGCCGCAGGCGGCCAGAAGGGCTTGCAGATCCCTGTGCTGCGATCGGGTAACTACTCGATCAATCCCTGGTTTGCGCAGATTTTGAAGCAGCCCATGACCGACGTAAAAATCGGCGAGTGTGCGGTGGTGACCAGCTTCGTCGGCGCCGATGGCGAGGACGTCACCGACGCGCAGGTCAACGCCAAGATCGTACGGAACGGCAACAAGGGCATCTGGGCCGAGCCCTTGGGCCCAGGCAAGCACGCGCTTAACACCAAGGTATGCAAGGTGGACATCGTACCCACCACCCAGATCTTGCTCAACTGGGCGGACAACGAATCGAGCGCGCACCAGTTCGACTCCAACCTCAACACCATCACGCTCCGCACCTCGGACGCGTTCAATGTGCACATGGACGTTAGCGTGATCATTCACATTGCGATGTCCGACGCGCCCAAGGTGGTCGCCAACTTGGGCTCGATTACGAACATGATCTCGCAAGTGCTCGAGCCCGCCATCTCCTCGCACTTTAGAAACGCCGCGCAAGCCGTGCAGGCGCTAGACTTGTACACCAAGCGCGCGGAGCTTCAGGAGAAAGCCAAGGTGCACTTGCAGAACATTCTCAAGGGCCACCACATCGAGTCCAAGGACACCATGATCGCCGACGTGGTCTTGCCCGCCGAGCTCACCAAGACGGTGACCGATCGCCAAATCGCCGAGCAAGAGCGCAAGACCTACGCCACGCAGAAGCAGGCTCAGGACGAGCGAAAAGTCTTGGAGAACGCTACAGCTCAAGCAGACATGCAGAAGCAAGTCGTGGCCTCGGAGCGCGGCGTTGAGATCTCCAAAAACCTTGCGGACGCCGCCATCAAGGCGGCCGAAGGCGAAGCGAAGGCCACCGAGCTCAAGGCTGACGGAACGGCCAAAGCCACCAAGCTTAACGCCGACGCCGACGCCGAAAAGGAGCGCAAGACCGGTATCGCTAGAGCCGACGTTATCCTGGCTCAAGGTGAGGCGACTGCGAAGAGCTACAAGGCCTCGGTGGACGCCATGGGCTCAGTATTTGGTCAGCTCAAGATCGTGGAGCAGATAGCTGCAAACCACATCAAACTCATCCCCGACGTGCTGATCACCGGCGGCGGCGGCAATGGTGGCAGCTCCAACTTGGAGAGCTTGCTCGGGCTCTCGCTCATCGACAAGCTGACCGGAAAAGACGTGCGCGCACTCATTGAGGCGAACAAGCAGGAGTAGCACCCGAAGGCGATACGTAGACGGCGCCGGCCCATGCGTGCACTGTGCATGCATGCATGGGCCGGCGCCGTTTTTTTGGAGCGCTGCGCTACCGCTTGCTGCTCCCGGGCGTCGTGCTCTTGGCGCGCCGCACGGCGCGCAGCAAGTCGTGTCCAAACTCGCGTGCGGCGGCGTAACGATAATCGCGGTTCTTGGACATGGCCTTTTCCACCACGGCCACTACTTCTGCTGGCAGCGTGGGGCGTAACGTGGCGAGCGACACCGGGCGCTCCGAGAGGATCTTGACCAAGATCAAATTGATGGGGGTGCCTGCAAACGGTCGTGCGCCGCCCAAGGCCTCGTAGGCCACCACACCCATGGCGTAGACATCCAAACGCGCGTCTAAGTCGCGCTGGCCGCGTGCTTGCTCGGGCGACATATAGTAGGGGGTACCCATGACCATACCGGTCTTGGTAAGCGAGGCCTCGGCGTCCCCAAGCATGCCGTCTTTGCTAAATTTGGCGACGCCAAAATCGAGCAATTTTGCTGACCAAGTGGAGCCGGACTCGCGCACGAGAAAGATGTTGTCTGGCTTGATATCCCTGTGGAGCACGCCGGCGTCGTGCGCCGTGGAGAGCGCGTCGCACGCTTGGCTCAGCAAGTGCACGAGCAAGCTCGTTCCAAGCGCCGGCACCTGCTTGAGACGCTGCCCCAGCGTCATGCCGTCCAGGTGCTCCATCACGATGTAGGGGACACCGCTCTCCAGCGCCCCGACGTCATACACCGTGCACAGATGCGGATGCCCGAGCTTGCCCAAGGCCATGGCCTCGCGCTTGAATCGCTTCACGGCCACGTCGTCGAGGGCATCGGCGTCGTGAAGTACCTTGAGGGCAACTTTGCGCTCCAACTGCAAATCGTGTGCGCCATACACGGTGCCCATGCCGCCCTTGCCAAGCACGGCGTCGACCTCGTATCGGCCGTTGATGACGGAACCTACGTGCACGTCACTCATGGCGCCTCCAAGGAGACGAAGCGCGCCAGCACCTTCATCTCGCCCCACCCTGGGAAAAAGGCCAGTACAGCGGGCTCGACCGAGGGCACGAGCTTGAGTACCTCGCCTTTGCCAAAGCGTGTGTGATACACGGTTGTGCCTGGCCGGAAGGCATCGTCTGCGCTCAGGTCGCTGAACTCGCTCGTGTCTACGTAAACGCCTTCGCGCGGTGTTTTGCGCTCGTAGCTGGGGGCAGCTGGCCGCGCCGGCATGCTTTCGCGGCGGCGTGCGCCGGTGGTGATGTCTGCCGGGATATCGCCCAAGAATCGACTTTGTCCTGGGTAGCGCGTGTTGCCAAAAATGGATCGACGGTCGGTGTGTAGCAGGTGCAGCTCTTTGCGCGCGCGAGTAATGGCCACGTAGGCCAGGCGCCGCTCTTCGTCCAAGTCGTCGGCATCGATGGGGCCGCGATCCATCATGCTGCGGTAGGGGAACAAGTCCTCCTCGAAGCCGGGGATAAATACCGTGTCGAACTCCAAGCCCTTGGCAGAGTGCACCGTCATGAGCGAAAGCTTGTCGCTTGAGTCGTCTTTGGCGATGTCCGACACAAGCGCTGCGCGTTCCAAGAAGCCCAGTACGTCGGGCTTGCCACCCGCTGCACGTTCGGTG
>JAYWGI010000168.1:0-2630 GCA_043779025.1 Myxococcales bacterium | reverse complement strand
CCACGCAGCAGAAGCACGCACGGGTGCGACACTCAGCTACAAGACGCTTCCCTCCTGCCCAAGCGAAGACAGCTTTAGGCGACGGGTGGCGACACGCTTGGGGTACGACCCCTTCGTGGCCAGCGCAGAGCGCGGCGTGGCGGTTGAGTTTGGCGTGATCGGCGGCGGCGTCACGGCGCGCGCGCGCGTGAGGAACCCCGGCAAGGCCGATGCCGAACGCAGCTTAGAGGACTCAGCAGATCACTGTGATGCGCTGACGGACGCCCTTGCCGCTTCGGTCGCCATGGCAGTAGACCCCATTCGCGCCATGGCCGCGCCTAGTGAGAGCTTACTTCCCGAGCCGGTCGTCGTTCCTTCCGCTGTCGTAGAGCCGCCCGCGCCGCGGGTCGTTGTCGTGCACGACGCGCCGCCCGCGACTCCCGCGGTGCCCGTACGCATCTTTGGGCAAGCCGCCTTTTCGGCGGCATTTGGGGTCTTGCCCGGTGAGGGCTTCAATGTCGAAGCAGGCATTGGTGCAAAGTACACAAACTTTTCTGCAACCCTCGAGGGGCGAGTCTCGCAGCAATGGAGCACAGCCACATTGCTCTCAGGCTACCGGGTAGATGCGACGGCGCTGTCGGCCGCGTTGGCACCATGCGCCCACTACAACGTGCTCAAAGCCTGCGCGGTGGGCCGCTTTGGGAGCATGCAGGGCAGTTCGCCGGACGTCTCCGTCCCATCTCTTGGAAACACGCTTTTAGGCTCGCTCGGCGCGCGCGTTGAGGCCGTGTGGCCACTCTCTCAAACGCTGTCGCTGCGCGTCTTAGGGGAGGCCGGTTTGCCTGTTGTGCGCACAAGTTTTGTGGTGAACAGTCGCCAGGTTTGGACGGCCCCTAGCGGCCAGTTCGCGTTAGGGACGGGCCTGCTCGTGGGGTTTTAGGCGCCAGCAGGGCGGTCTTCGGCCGTGTAGATGCCCCGCTTCCGGGAAGCAAAAACGCTGCCATTGATCGTCGATCAGAATTTATTTTCGCGATTTACCCCCACGCATGATGGATTCGAGTTCGAGGCTACAAGAGCACAGTGATGAACACCCCACGTTTGGCCTCCAGGGCCCTTCTCCCTTCCTCCCTACTCTGCGCGCTCGCTTCGTTTTCGGTCGCCGCTAAAGCCTCCACACGCGAGACTGCGACACTCACCTACACTGGCCCAGCCACCTGCCCGGATGAGGCCAGCTTTAGGCGCAAGGTGGCGCGACACCTGGGCTACGACCCCTTCGAGGCCGAAGCCAAACGCTTTCTCAGCGTCACCTTCACCCCCAAAGGCAAAGCCGTCGAGGCCTTGGCCCGCATGCAGCGGCCTGGCAAGCCCGACTCGGTGCGCGCGCTGAGCGACACCGCCGATCACTGCGATGCACTCGCCGAAGCGGTGGCCAGTGGCATCGCCACCGCCATCGACCCGGTGCAAACTGCAGCCATGCACAATGCCAGCGCGCTTCAAACCCCCGCTCCTCCCACGGACTCGCCGACGGTGCTGCAGACCGCACCCGCCGCGCCGCCGGCCGCAACGGCAACGCCCACCGCGCGCAACGACGCGACCGCCACCACCCGTCTTCACATCACGACAGACTGGGGCAGCGGCGAGCTCGTTCAGCATTTGGGTACAAGCTACGGCACGGGCTACGCGGGCGGACGCGCGGTGAGCGTGACCACCTTTCACATGCAGCGATTGTGTCGGCTGCCGTGCGACGTCGAGGTGGCGACCGAGGGAAACTACTACGTGGATGCTCCTGGGATGTTGGCGCGCGAGTTTCGAGTCCCCGCAGGCACGGAAACCCTGGATATGAAGGTCAAAGGTGCACCAACGTGGCCCGTGGGGCTGTCGCTCTATGGCGGCGTGTACCTTGGCGGACTTGCAGCGCTTGGCGGCGGTCTCGGATGGGTCATGCTTTCGAAGTCCTCGACACCGGGGACTTGGGAACAATACGGCGGCACCGTCCAGGCGGTTACTTTTGTAGGTTCGGGTCTACTGGTCGCCGGGATCGTCGGTCTGATTGTCACGGATCGCACACACGTCGAAGCCGGCGATGGCAGCCGTCTCGATGCCCGTGCACAGCCCGCGCGCTCAGGCATTGGCGTCTCGCCCCAAGGCTTCACGTTCTAAGCAAAGTCCGTAGCGATGTTTTCCCCAACGCGCGCACTCATGTACCCTCTCCCGGGTGTTGCAGCCACGCGCGTATTTCCTGACCCTGCATAATGCATGCAGCTTGCACTCATATGGATCGCGCGCATGACTCAGGCCGTTCTCGCAGCCGATTTTCGCGCGCTGTTCGACGCGGAGTTTGGCTTTGTGTGCCGCACACTTCGGCGTCTCGGCGTGCGGGAGGCCGACGTATGTGATGTGGCGCAGGAGCTCTTTGTCTCCGCGCACAAGAGCTACGCGGACTACGACAAGACCCGTAGCGCACGCGCCTGGCTCTTTGGCTACGCGCGCGGCTACGCCTCCAACTACCGCAAGCTGGGGTGGCATCAGGGGCGCGAGCTCGATGACCAACTGCCGCGCTCCAGCCCGCGCCTGGGCGATCGCATGGATGCCAAAGCGCGCGTGGCCAAGGGCTTGGCCGCGCTCGACGAAGAGAAGCAAGCCGTGCTTAT
>JAYWGI010000167.1:0-2636 GCA_043779025.1 Myxococcales bacterium | reverse complement strand
CCGTAACCAACAAGTGATCTGGCTGAAGATCGCGCACGCCCTGAGCCACACGATCCAAACGCTCTTGGGTATGATGCCGCGAGCGCTTCAGTTTGAGGTTGGCGTAGCCCGTGAGGCGTTTGCTGAGCAAATCCCTTGCTCGCATCGCATCCATGGCCAACACGTGTAGGTCCGAGATGTGTGCAATGCGCAAGTGGTTCTCCGTTGGCGCTAGGCGAGAAGGAGCGCGCCGGGGTGCTCCACCAGCGCTCGGAACTCCGCCAAGAACTTGGCGCCGACTGCGCCGTCAATCACGCGGTGGTCGCACGAGAGCGTGACGCTAAGCCGCTTGCCTGGCACGACGGCGCCATGCTCGACGACAGGCACATCCCGCACTTGTCCCACCGTCAAGATGGCGCCTTCGGGCGGGTTGATGACTGCGCTAAAGCTGTCGATGCCAAACATCCCCAAATTGGAGACGGAGAATGTGCCGCCTTGCATCTCCTCGGGCGCGAGTTTCTTGGCTTTGGCGCGCGATGCGAGCTCGCGTACGGCGGCACTGATGTCGACCACACTGAGCGCATCTGCGCCGCGCACCACGGGCGTCACAAGTCCGTCGGGCACGGACACGGCCACCGAGATGTCGACGCGACCATGAAACACCAAGGCCTCGGGCGTGAAGCTCGCGTTGCATTCGGGCACACGCCGCAGCGCAATGGCGGCGGCCTTGATGAGGTAGTCGTTGACCGAAAGCTTTACGGCCGCGGGGCCGCCTGTGCTGGGGCTTTGGCGGGCGAAGTCCGCATTCACGTCTTCGCGCAAACGCACAAGCGCGGCCGCATCCAAATCGGCCGTAAGGTAAAAGTGCGGCACCGTCTGCTTGGACTCCGTGAGCCTGCGCGCGATGGTCTTGCGCATCATGGAGAGGGGCTTCTTCTCGTCCGCGCGCGCTGTGCCGGCCGCGCGCACGCTGCGTGCTCCCTGAGGAGCAGCCTGCAAATCCTCCGGCAAAACACGGCCGTGTGGGCCCGTACCGCGCACATGCGTGAGCTCTACACCCTGTTCGAGCGCAAGACGCCGTACATGCGGCGAGGCCAAAGCGCGCCCCTGAGCCACCGCAAGAGTCTGTGCGTGCTGCACCGACCCCGCGCGCTCCGTGCGCGTGAGAATGCTGCCGCTTTGGCGCACGACAGGCTCGCCGTTTGCGGACGTTGGCGTCGCCACAGCAGCTGGCTCGCGGGCGACATGTGCCGTCTGCACCGTCTGCGCAGGTGCAACCGGGGCGGCAGTAACAGCTGCACTCTGCACGGGTGCAGCGCCCGTAGCTTTGGGCGATGCGGCGAGCAATGCGCTGATGTCATCGCCGGGCTGCCCGATGATGCCCACGGGCTGTCCGAGCAACACGGTCGCGCCCGCCGGTACCAAGAGCTTGAGGAGAGTACCCGCGTCGAAGCTACGGTACTCCATGGTGGCCTTGTCGGTTTCAACCTCGGCGAGCAAGTCGTCGACGCCGACCACGTCGCCTTCTTTCTTGTGCCAGAGTGTAAGCACTCCCTCTTCCATCGTGGGCGAGAGCTTGGGCATTTCTAGAAGCTTGGCCATGGTGTGTCCTTAAACCTTGTTCCGTGCAATGAGGCTTTGCACAGCTGCAACGACGCGCTCTTTGGTGGGCATACAAGCTTGTTCGAGCTTGGCGTTGTAGGGCATGGGCACGTCCAGTGAGCTAACGCGCAAGATGGGGCCATCGAGCGCGTCGAACACCAAACGCTGTACTCTGTCGGCCACTTCGGCCCCCACGCCGCCATAAGGCCATCCTTCGTGCACGACCACACACCGGTGTGTTTTCTCTACCGAAGCGCAGATCGTGTCCTCGTCGAGTGGGCGCAAGGATCGCAAGTCGACCACCTCGGCAGATACGCCAAGTTGTTCGAGCATAAGAGCAGCCTCGAGCGCCACATGGGTCATGCGGGAGTAGGCCACCAGCGTGACATCGGCGCCGGTGCGCACCACGCGCGCTTTGCCGAAGGGGACGGGCTGCATGCTCTCGGGCACATCGCCCTTCACCGAATAAAGCGTTTCGGATTCCATGTAGAGTACAGGGTTGTCGTCGCGGATGGCGCTGAGCATCAGGCCCTTGGCGTCATCGGGGAAGGCGGGGGCCACCACTTTGAGCCCGGGCACGGTGGCGTAGAAATGCTCCATGGCATGGCTGTGCTGGCTGCCTACTTGGCGCGCCGACGCGTTGGGGCCTCGGAACACGACAGGGCACTGGAGCTGCCCGCCCGACATCTGCCGGAGCTTGGCGGCGTTGTTCAAAATCTGGTCGAAGGCCACCGCCGAGAAGTTCCACGTCATGAACTCCACGATGGGCCGAAGGCCAACAATGGCGGCTCCGATGGCCACGCCAGCAAAGCCCGCCTCCGTGATGGGTGTATCCAGCACGCGTTTTTCGCCGAAGCGCTCAAGCATGCCCTCGGAGACTTTGTAGGCGCCTTGGTAGTGGCCCACCTCTTCGCCCATCAGCATCACGTTCTCGTCGCGCACCATCTCCTCGGACATGGCTTCGCGGATGGCTTCTCGGTAGCGTAGTTCTGGCATTGGTTTTTCCTCGCGCTCAGGCCGAAAATGCGCCGACGTATGTTGTGGGTTCGAGCAGG
>JAYWGI010000166.1:0-7190 GCA_043779025.1 Myxococcales bacterium | reverse complement strand
GTGTGTTGATTGCGGGTTCTACGGAGGCCAAGTTGATGTTCAAACGTTACGCACCGTTGTTTGGGTTCTCGCTGATTGCAGCGGGGCTGTGGGCCTGTTCAGGTACCCTCGAGGACACGGCCCCGTTTTTGGTTGACGGCGGCGCTAAGCCCACGACGGGTGACGCGGCGGCCGCGTGCAACGCGGAGAGGGACATTTTGATGTCGCAAAAATGCGCGTTGTGTCACTCCGCTGCCGGAAAGTCTGGCGGCATTGATCTGGCAACACCGGGGATTTTTGATCGACTTGCTGCCCAAACAGCCACTGGGGTGAACTGCACCGGCCCAATCGTTGATAAGGCCAAGCCCGCCGACAGCTTGATGATGAAAAAGGTGCGGGGACTACAAGGCCAGTGCGGCAGCCCAATGCCGTTAGGCTTCGATAAGCTATCGGATGCTGAGATCGACTGTCTGAGCGCTTGGATGTCGGCGGGTGGAAAATGATCCGCACGCATCAAGTCGTCGCCTTGTTGGTCGGCCTTGCGGTGGCAGCACCCGCGGCCGCGGCTCCCGTCAGAAAGCCTCCAGCAAAGAAGGCACCTGCAAAGAAGGGCGCCAAAAGCACGGCTGCCGAGGAAGCAGCGCTCGAGAGAAGCTTGGGCGCTGGTACCGAAGAAGCGGCGCCCCCAGCCGCCACTGCGGCGCCGTCAAAGGGCGCCGGCAAGGGGCCCAAGAAAGTTGTCCCACCGGTCTCACTTGACGAGCCGTCTGTCACGGACGGGCCCAAGAAGCAGGCGGCTCCTGAGGCTGAATCGACGGCAGACGCCGCGTGGCACGGTATTGATGTGCAACTGGGCGTGGGCGTGTTTTCACGCAAGCTCAGCTACACCGACGACATCTTCAAAGCGTTGCGTCCGTACAGCTTGCCCTTGGGTCCAGCACTTTCGCTACGCGCCAGCGTGCTGCCTTTGGCAGTGGGCAAGGACTTGCACATCGGCGCCTACTTGCGTGGCGACATGGCCATCGGCATCGAAAGCAAAAACCCCGCCGGTCAGGCATTTAGATCGTCTGCGGGCGTCGCGGAGATCGCGCTTGCGGCGCAGATGCGCATGGACGATCTCTCGCTGGGGCTGCGCCTGGGCTACGGCACGCAGTGGTTTTCGGCCGAGTCGGTCACCGGATCGCGTGGCGAAACCATCGACCCTGGCATCCCCTCCGTGAATCACACCTACCTTATGGGCACACTCACAGCAGCGTATGCCGTAGCGCCCGCGTTCGAACTCAACGGCGCGTTCACTTACTTGGCCGGGCAGGGGGCCGGTGCGCTCTCGTCCGTGGACTGGTTTCCAAACGCGAGCTCCAGTGGCTTCGATGTTCAGGTCGGAGGCATCTACAAAATGTCGCCCCTCGTCGGGTTGGGTGTAGATGCCAACTATCGCCGCATCGCGCTCAACATGAATTCTGTTCCAGGGAACTCAAAGGTGGCGGGCGGCGCAACCGACGACACGCCGGGCGCCCGCCTGTTCCTCAATTTGCACTGGTAGGCTCTTTTTGCCGGCTACGGGGCGTCGTTTGCGCAGCGGAATCCCGTCATGCGTAGGCGATAGCTGCCGGGGTGATGCACGCGGTTTGTGCTCCTCAGACCTTGTGCATCTTGGTTGTAAGCACCGCCCCGGATGCCGCGTTCGCATACGCGCGGGATTGGATTGCTCCCGGTAAACCCTTGGCGGCCCGCAGCGCGCAGCTGGTCTTGGCTCTTCATAATTTCCTTGCAGGCTGCAGGTAATCCTTCGGCGGCTGTTCCGCGCGTGTAGGCGAAGGGGTCGTAGGCGTCAGCGAGCCACTCCCAGGCGTTACCCGCCAGGTCTAGGTGTCCGTAGGGGCCCGCGCCATCGGGGTGCGTGCCTACGTGCTCGAGGCGATCGGTGGCGTACACCGCGCGCTCTTTGCTCGGCTTGTCGTTGCCCCACGGATAGCGCCGTCCGTCGTCGCCGCGGACTGCCCGCTCGAACTCAGCTTCGCTGGGCAGACGGGCGCCGCGCCATGCGCAGTAGGTGTCGGCGTCAGTGGCGGACACGCCCACGACTGGCAGCATGGGGCCTACAAAGCGCAGGCCCATGCGACGAATCTCATCGCTCGATGCTTTGCAGGCGCGCGCCGCGACGCAGACGTCGTACGCCTGCTGCGTGACCTCGGTGAGGTCCAACACAAAAGGTGCAATATGCACGGTGTGCGCCGGGCGTTCGTCAGGCTCGCCGCCGCGCTCAGCCCCCATCATGTAGGTTCCTCCGGGCACGGGCAGCTGCCGAGGGGCAGACTGTAGCGCGCCCAACGAGTCAAATGTGCAGATCAGGATCGTGACAAAGAGGGCGTGCATGGGGCATTCGGCGAGCGGTGCTGCTACATTGCCACTTAGCACAATGCCTTCTTCTACAACCCGCCCACACGCCCGAGCGCGCGCCCGACTCATTGCGTTGTCGCTTGCCCTTGTGGCCTCTGGCTGCGCCGCCGGCGCGGGGTCCGCGGTGGACGAGGACGCAATCTCAGGCATACCGACCACGGAGGCTCTAAACCAAGGGAGCTCGGGCAACTGTTGGTTGTACTCGGGCAATGCGTTTGTGGAGAGCATCTCTGGCAAAACGGACGGCCACTATTCGGTCGCTTACCTAAGCTATTGGGATTTCTACGAGCGCATTCTTGAGAACCCCGATGCCACCAAAATGAAGTGGCGAGGTGGCAATTGGGACAGGTATCGCCGGCTCGTTTCGAACTATGGTCTGATGTCATCGCAGAGCTTTGTGCCCGACGACATGACCTTCACGGTGCGTGCTTTTTTGCGGCTCAATGCGACACTTACAACAGGCGCGCTCAATACGGCGTCCGCCCGTCGTGACCCGGCGCGCGTGCGCTTGGCGCTCAACGCGGCGTTCGGACTACCCGCGCCGATGGCGCGCGCGTTAGACCTCTTGTTTGGCCCGGATGCGGCGGTCAACCTCGACATGGGCGCGCGCGCCGAGGCGCCTATTTTGGATCCACGTAGCCTGGAAGTCGTCGTCCCTACGGCGGATCAAGGGATGAGCAAAAGACAACTGCAGGACGTGTTGGGATCGCTGAACTTGGCCGGTCGTCGCTCGGGAAAATACATGTGGGAGACGGTATCGTTCCCAGGCTCGGGCGACGTCCCTCCCTCGGCTCAAGAGGTGCGTGCGTATTACACGCGTGTGCAACGTGTCCTCAACACGGGAACGCCGGTGCAGCTCAGTTGGTTCGTAGACCCCAGTCGCCAGAATGCCCAAAAGCAATTTGTGGGTACAACGGTAGGTCCGGTCGCGAAGATTGGTTCGCATGCGGTGCTCATCACAGACTACCAAATCGACGACGTGCCTAAGTTCGGGACGCTCGTTGCCGGGCAGCTGGCAGACGAGGCGCAGAAGGAGGCCTCGCTGGACCCGGGGGCCAAACTCGTCTTCCTTCGCGTCAAGAATTCATGGGGCGACCAGAAGGGCAATCCAATTGGCGGCTACAACGATCTCTACGCCGACTATCTGTCCACGCCGCTGAATTTTTGCTCCGCGGACGACCCGGGTGCCGCGGGCTGCGGTAAATTCCCGTCGATGTTGCGCTCAGCAGTCTTGCCCCCGGGCTTCTAGCCCCCCCGACCGCTGTCTCACGACAAAGGGTGGACACACCCCGGTCATAGCACTACGGGCCTGCCAGCGTGGCGATGATGGCTGCGACGACGGCGACGACTGCGATGGCGCCGAGCGCGTAGGCGAACAGCTTGGGGCCCGGGCGTCCTTCGCCCATCTGGCGTTGAAATGCATGAATCTCAGCGGGATGAACAATGGCTTCGATGCCGGACTTCATGCGCGTGGGCTCGCCCCGATGACTTACGGGCGGGTTGCGCACGGAGTCTACCGCATCGTCACCGAGCTCCGGCGGCGGGGTCGTCACGAAGGTGCCTTCCGCGCGCACTGCCGGTAGGGCGTTGACGACGCGACGCTTGGCGGCGTCTGCCAGGAGCTCGGCGCGTTGCTGCGGGGCTGCGAGCTCATCCGTGGTCCAGGAGTCGGCCCGACCCAGCGCTTCCGGCCGGATGCTTGGGGGAGGTGCTTTGTCGTCGCTCATGAGATTCCTTCTTTCGCAGACCAAAGCGCTTGATTGCTCGACGCGCGTACCCAGCTGCCCTCGCCGCTCACGCGTGCAGGGGGCGCCTGTCGGGAAACATAGAGCGCATGGCCTGGCGCCAAAACAAGATTGTCATCGAAGACCGGGGCTCCGCCCGTGCAGAGGACGATCTCATCCACTCTGTTGGGCACCCATTCGCGTGCATAGCGCACCGATTCAGTCGCCAAGCAAAATGGAGCCTCGGGGGTCGGCCAGCTCACCGGGGCTGCTGCGCTCGCAATAGCGGTCAACACGTTCGGCTTGTAGGGCTCAAAACGGAGCACACGACACAGCTCGCCAACATCCACGTGCTTGGGGGTCATGCCGCCGCGGAGCACGTTGTCGGAAGGGCCCATGATCTCAATACCTAGGCCGCTCAAGTAGGCATGCAAGTTTCCAGCAGGTAGGAAAACTCCCTCTCCCGGCTTGAGACAAAGGTGCTCGAGCAGAAGTGCCACCAGCACCGTAGCGTCGCCAGGAAAGGTTTGGGCGGCCGCCGACCACCAAGCAAATGTCGCAGGCGCAAGCACGTGCTCCGCGCACGGGAGAAAGTCCCGAAGCGCATCTGCGAGTGAGCCGGCACGATCGGCCATCCAGGTTGTGAACAAGAGCCTCTGCCCTGCGCCGTCGCCCGCGGCCGCGGCTAGGACCACGGAGCTGTCTATGTACTCTACACTTGTGTTCGCCAGGCTCGCATAGATGTCGGACATGGTACGGAAGCCTGAGAGCGCCTCGAAAGGAGTGAGCGCAACGATGAGCTCCGGTTTGGCGTGAGGGTCCTTGTAGCAGCGCTCAGGAGCGCTCAGCGGGATGCCGGCCGCATTCTCGCGGCCATAGCCTTCAAGTGCTTGCTGAGGGTTGGGGTGCGCTTGCAAGCTGAGCGGTTGCCCTGCGGCCAGGAGCTTAAGCAGGAAGGGCAGCTCGCCAGAGGCGTGCCCCTCCGCTTGCCTGCGTACGGTGAGTGCTTCCTCCTGCGCGCCGCGCGTCAGGGTGGAGGGGCCACCAGGGTGGGTGCCCATCCACATCTCTGCCTCCGGCGCGCCCGTCGGCGCATGGCCCATAAACCGAGCCATCAGGGTGGTGCTGCCCCATGCGTAGGCCTTGATCGGATTGCGGAGAAGGTACATGGACTTTTGCGGGACCTTGCGAGGCACGGGCATGCTAGCCCGTGGCGTGTGTCTGCAAGCATGATGGTCGCCACCTGGAACGTCAACGGGATCCGAGCACGCGGCAAAGAAGTGTCAGCGTGGGCCGCGCATCAACGCCCCGACATCCTTTGTTTGCAGGAGCTCAAAGCATCGCCCGAGCAGATCACGGTTGCCGTGTGCCCCATGCCTGGCTACCGGAACTTTTGGCACGGAGCTCCCGGTGGGTACTCGGGCGTGAGTGTGCACGCGCTGGAGTCCTTAGGTGAGCCTACGCGGCTTGAGCTTCCGTTCGATTTCGAGACGCGCGTGCTGGGGTTGGCCTTTGCGGACTTTGACATCCTGTCGGTCTACGCCCCCAACGGAGGCAAGGACTTCGAGGCAAAAATGCGATTTTGGCAGGAATTTGCCTCGTGGGCTGGGCCTCGGGCGCTCGATGCCAAGCCGCTCATCATCGCAGGCGATCTGAACATCACGCGTCAAGATCTGGACGTGCACCCCGATCAGCGGGACCCCAAGGTGATTGGGCAGCGACCGGATGAGCGGGAGGCCTTCCGCGCGTTCTTGGACCTGGGGTTTGTAGACACCACGCGTGCGTTGTTTCCGGCCGCCGAGCATTTGTACAGCTGGTGGCCCTATTGGAACCACTCGCGTGAACGCAACGCGGGGTGGCGTATCGACTACGTTCTCACCAATAGCGCGGGCGGCATGATGCCCGACGATTCGGTGGTGCAGCAGGCCTTTGGCACCAGCGATCATGCGCCTGTGCTCACGCTGTTTGCAGACCCGAGCGGACCGTGACGCAGCCCCTCAGCGAGAAAAAAAAGCGGCGCACAAGTGGCAACACTGACGCGGAAGCGCGCGTCGGTGTTGCCGGATGGAGCATGGCGCTGAGCTTGCTGATGTTTGGTCTGGGAGGATTCGTGTGGGTAGGTGCGTCCGCAGGCCCCGTGCTTGGTGTCACGCCAGACAGCGCGGCCGCTGGACTGCCCGCGTTGCTAGTGTACCTGGCCTTGCCGCGCATCGTGGATCGCTACGCGCCAGAGCCCGCGTGGGTGCTCGGCCTGTGCGTGGTGCTTGGGGCCTTGGGCGCGGCGGGCATCGCGGTGGCGATCAATGACGGGGTGATGAGCGCCATGGTCGCCGGCGGCTACACGCACAGCGAAGCGTTGTTGCGGGTGACGCAATGGGTGGCCCCGGCCGTTGAGGAATGCGCCAAGGCCTTGCCGCTCTTGTGGCTCTTCTTCTTCGCCCGACATGAGTTCGATGGCGTGGCGGACGCTGTGCTCGCCGCGATCTTTGTGGGCTTGGGTTTTGCTTTTGCGGAGAACCTCGCGCTGTCGGCGTGGTCTGCACACCTGACAGCCGCCGAACCCGCAACTGCACGCATTTGGCTCACGCCGTGGGTGCATCCATTGTTCACAGTGATGACGGGAGTGGGGCTAGGCCTTGCGCGCGAGCGGGCCGGAGGTGGGAGGATGATTGCGCCGCTGCTTGGTCTGCTACTTGCATGCATAATGCATATGGTGTGGAATCAATTGCACACGCGCTTTGCGCTCTCGACGGTGGTCTCGCTCGCGCTGTGGGGCGTGTGCGTGGGCGGCCTTTCGGCCTTGAGTTACGGTCTTGTTCAGCGAAAGGGACGCATCGTCGTGGCCTACCTGAAGGACGAGATTCTCTATGGCAGCATCACCGAGGAGGAGCTCGCTCTTGTGGGGGCTCGTTTTGGACGCATGCTTGCTCGGCTGCGCTTTGGGCCGCCAGGTGCGCGCTTCGTGGACGCTGCCGCGAAACTTGCACTCTGCAAGTGGCACACCACCCGCGCGCGACATGCCAGGCAAGGTACTCTTAGCGCACACTTGATCGCGCCATTACGCGCCGAACTCGCCGTTCAGCGTGC
>JAYWGI010000165.1:0-2645 GCA_043779025.1 Myxococcales bacterium | reverse complement strand
CAGCCGCAGGGCTATGAAGATCCGGGCTTGCCTTCGATGGCCGATCCCGTGCTTCAGCGCATTTGGGTGCGCGCCCAAGCCAATGCCTGGACCACGCTTGCTCTGGTCGGTTGGAGTGCCAAGAGCCCCGAGGCAACCATGGCCGTAGCGCGAGGCTTGGCGCGTGTTGCAGCTGACTCTGGCGGTGGTCTGTCGCTCATGGATGGCCGCAGCTTGGAGCTTCGGCACTTGCCTCAGGTGCAGGCGCGCCTACGCGCCTCGGTGTCGCGTCAGACGGCGGTTGTGCTGCCGTTGCCACGCGTCAACCCGGCCTGCGTCTCGGTGGCTCAAGCCTGTGATGCTACCGTTTTGGTTGTGTTTTTGGGAGAAACGAGTCAAGTCGTGGCTCGTCAAACCATCGAACAAATTGGTCGTGATCGCTTCTTCGGAACGATCATTGTGCGTCCGCGCCGCTGAATGAAAACATTTGTACCATGCATGGAGTTGACATGAACATCTCGAGTCGCACGTTCTTCTTTTGCGCCGTCGTGGCGATGATGCTTGTCGTGGGTTGCAAGTCGACCGCGCCTTCTGTTTCGGTCTCCGAGCTCTCGAAGGCTCAACTTGAGGTTCCCGTTGCAACGGGTGACTATCAAATCAAAGATTCGGACACGCTCAACATTCGCGTGTTCGGTCAGGACAACTTAAGCGGCCAGCAGCGTGTGCGCAGCGACGGCAAGATCATGATTCCCATGGCGGGTGAGCTCATGGCGCGTGGCAAGCGCCCTGGTGCTCTTGCACGTGAGATAGAGACCGCCATTCGCAGCGCTATCAAGGAGCCCCAAGTGACAGTCACGCTCGAAGCGCCTCAAGCGTGGGGCGGCGCCGCTCCCGGGCAGCTTCCTATCTCGGTGGTCGGCCAGGTTAAGACGTCGGGCGCCTTCAATGTGGACCCCGGCGCCGGCGTGTTTCAGGCCTTGGCGGCGGCTGGTGGTCTCAACGATTACGCCGACGAAGATGCGGTGTTCGTCGTCCGAAAGAGCTTCCCGCAGCGTGTGCGTTTCCGCTTTAGCGACTTGCGTGCCGGCGACAAGACAAGCTTAGCGTTCCAGCTTCAGGCCGGCGACGTCGTCGTTGTCGAGTGAGAACGGGCTGGGCATGATGTGTGTAGATTCAAGGTATCCTTAAGGAGTTTTTGCCATGGGCATGTTTGATGATGATGAACGCACGCTGTTCCGTCCACCACCCGCTCGCGGCGCGGGTGGTGGTGGTGGTGCGCCCGTTCATCAAGCCCCCTCGCCTGTTGCGCAAGCCCCTCAAGCTCAAGAGGAAGAAACCACCATTGTAGAGAGCTTGGGCTATGCGTGGCGCGCGGCTGGTAGGCGCAAAGGGCGGACGGCAGCGATTTGCTTTTTTGGTTTTCTCGCTACGGCCACGGCGGCCTATTTGGCGCCGCGCGAGTACCACGCCGACGGTGAAATTGTTGTGGTGTTGGGTGCGGCGGAGAAGGCCGAAGAGGGCGGTTGGGACCCAACAAAGCGGGATCGCAAACGCAAAGAGTGGGAGGCCATGGTCAAGAGCCAGCCCAATCTCGAAGCCATCATCAAGGACATCAACTTGGTGGCGCGCTATGACGAAACGCGCTCGCCCTTGCAGCGTGCCAAAGCCAAGTTGGGAACTCTTTTAGGGGATCGCCCCATGAGCGATGAGCAAAAGTTGGTGTCGCTGAAGCGTACGATGGAGGCGAAGGTGACGCCCGACGTGGACGACGCGCGTATTTCGCTTAGCTGCGATTGGCACGACCCTGAAGTGGCGCGTGACATCACGGAGCGTGCCTTGGTGCGCGGAATCGACGCCCGTTACGAGATTGAGGTCAAGGGAACCTACACCGACATCAAGGACGCCGAAGAAGCGCGCGAACTTAAGCGCAAGGAGCTGGAGCGCTTGTCACCGGCGGGCGCGCCCGCAGCGGGAGGTGCCATCGAACTCGATGCGGCTCCCGCCGTAGATCCACGCGCCGCAGAGGCCAACGCGCTGCGTGAGAAGCTCGCCGCGGCTCAGCAACGATTTCAAGGTTTGGACGATGCGTACCGTCAGCGCGTGGCCGACGCACGCGGCAAGTTGGACGAAGCGGGCAAAGTGTTTGGAGACAAGCATCCAACCATCATTGGGCTCAAGGCGACGTTCGACGATGCACGCAAAGAGCCCGCAGAGCTGGAGGACGCCAAGAACCAAGTGGTTGCACTCCGCAGGCAAATGGGTATGGTCGAGGAGGTCCCGCGTGCGAAGGACACGGGTCGCGCAGCAGTTGCCGTGCGGGCTGCACAAGTGAAAGCACAAGGTCAGCTGGAGGCGTCGGACTTTGCGGCCGCGCGCGCGCAGTACGATGCCGTGGGCATCAAGATTGACGAGCTTCGAAGCAAAGCGCGCTCACTGGAAGCCAACTTCAAGCGCAAATACACCATCACCAGACACCCCGATGTCCCTTCCGCGCCCAAGCGCCCCACCGGTATCTTGGTTTTCCTCGGGGGCCTCTTGCTAACGTTGCTTGGCATCCTCGGAGCCGCCGCGCTGGCGGATCGCATGTCGGGCTTGTTCTTCGAAGCCCAAAGCGCTCGTGACGCCTTGCGCCTTCCGGTGCTCGGAGAGCTTCAAGAAGACGATCT
>JAYWGI010000164.1:0-2648 GCA_043779025.1 Myxococcales bacterium | reverse complement strand
TTGCCTCGTGCAACTCGGGGCGCTGTGCGTAGGGGCCTAAAACTCTCGTCCCAGCTCGCGCGCCATCAAGTCGCGCACCGCTTCCTGAACGGGCTTGTCCTCGTAGAGCACGCGGTAAGTTTCGGTGGTGATGGGCATGTCCACACCTAGCTTCAGCGACAAGTCGTACGCGCTCTTGGTGGTCTTCACGCCCTCCGCCACGTGCCCCAAAGAGGCCAAAATATCTGCTAACTTGCGCCCTTTTCCGAGCTCGAAGCCCACCGTGCGATTGCGCGACAAGTCGCCGGTACAAGTGAGTATCAAGTCGCCCATCCCAGCGAGGCCGGCGAGCGTGATGTGCTGACCCCCGCGTGCCACCGCCATGCGCGCGATTTCGTTTAGGCCGCGGGTGATCAGCGCCGCACGTGTGTTGTGACCAAAGCCCGCGCCATCGGCCGCGCCCGCCGCAATGGCAATCACGTTCTTGAGCGCCGCGCCGCACTCTACGCCGGCCACGTCGTCGCTGGCGTAGGTGCGCAAATGCGGCGCCCGGAACAGCTGCTGAATGCGCGTGCAGAGCTCGTGGTTCTCCGAAGCGATAGCCACACAGGTGGGGAGCGAGCGCGCAAGCTCGGCCGCAAAGCTTGGTCCGCTGAGCACCGCAAAACGCGCCCGTACTTCGTCGCCAAGTACGTCACGCACCAGCTCGTCGATGAACATGAGGCTGCCGTTCTCAATGCCCTTTGTGGCGCTCACCAGCGGCACGTGTGCAGGCAGCACGGGAGCCAACTGCTCCAGCATCGCACGCGTGCCGTGGCTGGGCGCAACCAGCACCACGGCGTCGACGCCCATCACACTTTGCGCCAAATCGTGGGTCGAAGTGATCCCTTCATGCAGATGAACATTAGGCAAATAACGCGTATTTACGCGTTCTTGCGCCATTGCTTGGGCATGCGATTCGGAGCGCGACCACAGCTTGACCTTCACGCCCGTGCTCGCCAAGGATTGCGCCAAGGCCGTACCCCACGCGCCCGATCCCAAAACGGCCACGTGTCGCCCATCTGTCAAAGCAGTCATCGCGCCAGATTGTACCCAAGCGCGCGAGTCATGGGAGTAGTCTCAGGCCAAATGCGAACGCGATGTGTCATGGCGGGGTTTGGCGTGCTTCTGGCTTCAAGCGTGGGAGCAGGCTGCGGGGCAGGGTCGGTTTGCAAGTTCGAGGGCACGGTGAATGCGCCCGAGCAACGCAGCATGCGGCGCGGCATGATGGCCACCGGGCTCGATGCCTTCTGCAAAAAAATGCTTCGCCGCAGTGCCCCTCTCAAAGTCGCCAGCGACGCCCCCAGCACGGGTCGCTTCTTCACACGCTCATGTGCGCAGCGCACGCTCGGAAACGGGGACTTGGATGTTTCGTTCGGTGGCGAGGGTTACGCCTACTCTCCGCTCACCCAAAAGCTGGTCTTCGAAAGCCAAAATTCGGTGGCGTATACTCAGGACTTTAAGGCCGTGTCCAATGCCCAAGGCTGCGGCATCTACGGGCTCTTCAAGCCGGCCAATGTGGCGTATGCCAACTTTCGCATACGCGGCATACAGGCTAGCACCGCGGACAATCTATTTGGGAATTCTCTGGTGCAAGCCTTCGGTAGCCAAGTGGTCTCATCCAAGATTGGCGAGGGCTTTACCGTGGTTCGAGACGCGAGCGGCGGCGAGCAGGTGAGCTTCGGGGTTTCGGCCACGCCGCGTGCCGAAGAGTTTGCGGCCACAGGGGACTGGCTGCGATATGAGTCGGCGCGTGTGGACTTGCATGGCGAGCAGCGCGACTTTATCGGCCCCATCGACGTGAGCCAGACGGCTGCCCTGCGCCTGCGTACGCGTGTAGATGGCGGTGTGGCGGTTGAGGCGTTCTTGGTCTCAGAAGCGATGGGCACGCAGGCGCTTGCGGCCTATCTTGGCGCGCCTCAGGCGCAGCCCATGGCGGGTATCCCACTGCGTGCCCTGACGCTCGCGCCGGGAGCTGCGCTTGACACACGTATCCGCTTGGCCAAGGGCAGTTACTACGTGGTACTGGATAACACCTCGTCGGCCGGCATGGTCGCGCCGCCCGTGGCCACCATGCACGACGCGGTAGCCACCGTGTCCTACGCGGTAGAACTTCTCGAACGCTAGATATGAGCTCGGCAAAACTTTCTCACTCAACCTTCGGGAGCACAGCGCGTCCTCATGTATGATTTTTTGGCGGTTCTGTGGCAGGTTTTGCCTTTTATCTCTGGCGCAATCGGTGTCGTGCTCTCGATCGGTTGGGCGCTGTTTTGGAGGAAGCGTAATCGGGAACCGCGGTCAGACCTTCCGTCGCGTTCCTCAGGCACCAAGCGCGTGTTGTTTCACGTGCTTTGGTCGGTCCTCGCGCCGCTGCTCGGTACGGCTCTCATCATTTGGTTGGTAGGGACCCTAGGCGCGCGCGGCGTGCCGGTTTTTGCCAGCGTCAGCCCGGTGCTCAGCGAGCAGGCGGTTCCCATCGCTATTCTTGTCTTCGCGGGCGTAAGCAGCGCCATTGGAAGCATCAAGGGGCGGCTCCCGCTCGCGCGCTATGCGTTTGCGGCGGTGCCGGCAGGCGTACCCGAGGCGCTTCGTGGTGAGTACGAGAAAGCCCAAGACTTGCACACGTTGGG
>JAYWGI010000163.1:0-2650 GCA_043779025.1 Myxococcales bacterium | reverse complement strand
GTCGTTGCGGCCATCAACGCTGTGACTTGCGATGACATCAAAGGCTGGTTTTTTCACGCCGGATACTGAAGCTCAATTCAACTGGAAACCGCTCTAGGAGGCGTGGATTCGTCGGGGAACGCGTTTCTTGGGTCTGTATGTGTCACCCCATGCTCTTTGGACCTACCTTTGAGGGGTTACGGCGTGACGCTATCACCTCTGTTTGAGCCACGTTTTCAAGGTCCAACCGATGTGGTGGGGAACATTGATTTGGGCGCTGCGCCGCATCAGAAACTTGAGGTCACTTACGAGGACGACTCGCGCTTTCGGCGCGCGGGATTCGCTGTCGTCCTTGCAAGCTTGGGGCTTGGCGTCGCGGGTACCATCGTTGGCGGCATCGTCAAAAGCAACGGCAGCGATGTTGGCACCCCGCTGATGGCCGGCAGCATCGGGGCGGGTTTCGTCGGCATGTTGGTCGGCACGGGTCTTTTGTTAAATTATGACGACGGAACGTTTAAAGTGTCCTCCGGCTCGCCGCGAGCCACTCCCGGGCGCTGAAAGCGCTAACATTCGCGTTGTTTCGTCCGACACTCCTAACGGTGGCAGCGTTCGTTTTCTGACGAAGCGTGCGTGTTGAAACCGCCATGTGCGTCGTTCTTGTGGGATTTCACAGCATACTTTCGGCCCCAGACTTGCAGGGCGCGTCCCATGCGCTCGATTTTCCCCATCGTCCTTCTCGGGACACTGCTTCTCTTGGCGTGCAACAGCGCGAGCACCACGGCCGACACGAAGACGCCGGCGGGCCCGAGCGATGCGTCTGCGGCAGCCGACGTGTCATCGTCGCTCGAAAGCGACGCGAACGCGCAGCCTACCGACGCGGCCCCCCAAGCTGGCGGTGGGTTCACGTCCGTGCGCTGGGGGGAGTCCTCACCGCTCAAGCGTGCACGCGATCACCACACGACCTTCATGGTGAACACCGCTGCCGGCCGCTTCCTTTACGTGGCGGGCGGCCGGCAGTTGGGCGCAGGCACAACCAACTCGGTGGAGCGGGCGCAGGTGAGCGAAGCGGATGGATCTCTGTCTCCATGGGTCGACGTCGGCAGTCTACCGTCCGCCGCAGGAGGTTCAGCGGTTGCCCAGGATGGGCCGGATGGGCAGACGGTCGTTCTGATTGGCGGCACCGAGCAGAACCGAAGCTCCACCAAAGTGCTTGTGGGCACGGTAGACAGCGCGGGCAACCTGGCCTTGTCAGCGGGCCCGTCCCTTGCAGTGCCGCGCTTTCACGCGACGGCAGCGGTTGTAGGGAAGTATGTCTATGTATTCGGAGGCTTCCCCGACAACAGCGTGTTCGTAGGCACGGACGAAATTGAGCGCGCCGAGCTAGTCGATGGCCGATTGGGAGCCTGGGTGTCCGCGGGCAAACTGCCTGCGCTATACACACATCAGGCCACGGTGGCCTACCGCAATTCCATCTACCTGATCAGCGGAACGACCACGACCGCGGCAGGGTCACTCACCCAAACTCCCAGCATCTTGCGGTCGCGCGTCGCCGTGGACGGCACGCTTTCTTCGTGGGAACCGGCGGGCGCGCTGCCTGCAGGCCGCTCCACGCACGCGGCAACTGTGAGCGGCGCCCAACTCGTTGTCGCAGGCGGTGCAAACGGTGACAACACCATCGCTTACGATGAGCTTTACGTCGCGGGATTTGCAAGCGACGGCACGCTTTTGCCGTTCCGCGTGGTCGGGCGCGAACCCGTGGCGCGCATGCACCTACATCAAGCTCCCATGTTCCAAAACCATATGTATTTGGCGGGCGGGATGAGCCACGACGCGGCGCAAGGTCCCCGCAGCGAGCAACGTGTCGACATTGCAACGCTGGAGTAAGGCGCGCAGCCCGCGACTCTGGACATGCGGGCACAGTCGGGTCTACTCAGCGACCCATGTCTATGCCTCGCCGCTATGCCGCCCTCGTGCTCCTCGCCTCTTGCGCTCCTGCCCAGGAAGCACAAGCCCCCATGCCGGCGGCGCCTCAGCTTGTCACGGAGCACGCGGCTCCAGCCCTCGCGCCCACGCAAGCGGGCGATGTGGCCCCTGCCGCCTTCGCAGTCGCAGGAGCCCCCGCCGACTTTGCCGCCGACAAGCTGGACCGCGCCGACTTTAACCGCATCGCTGCCGAGATGGCTTTGCCCTACTTTTGGGTGCGCGATGCCAACGAGAACAAGGTGCTTGAGGCGAACGAGTTTGCAACCTACCGCGGCCCTACGTACGCGGGCTTCGAAGTCGCCGGAGGTGCCTTCACGAGCGTGTTTGCGGACAGCTACGCCCGCATGGTGGAGTGGCACGACCACGGTGGCTGCGTAGGCACCGGGCCCGATGCCACGCGCCGCAAGAAGGTCTGCGCCGACTTGGCGCAGGGGCGCCAGACGCTGGTGCAAAGTGACTTCTCAAAGACCGAGCTAGAGCGCAAACTCGCGGGCCATATGCTGGTGGTGGCCGACTTGATTGAGAAGCTCTACGGCGCGCAGATGGGCTTGGCAAAGCTCGCAGCGCCCAGCGATTCGCCTAGCCAAATGATGCTGTTCCGAAACCAGTCCGCCAAGTGTGCCTTCCCCAAGAGCACGGGCGTGAAGGGCTGCGACGTGGGCGCCACCGCCACATCGGGGCTCTACCC
>JAYWGI010000162.1:0-2651 GCA_043779025.1 Myxococcales bacterium | reverse complement strand
TACTGGAATGCCGTGGCTTCGGGCTCCTCCAAAGTACGCCCATTTAAAGCCATGGCGCCGGGGTCGATTTTGGTCAAAGAGGCTTATGTGCATAATGCCCTCAAAAATGTTGCGGTGATGGAGAAGCGCGCCGATGGCTGGTTCTGGGCCGAGTGGGACCCGGAAGGCAAAATTCTATTCTCGGGTCGCCCCGGGATATGCATCGATTGCCATCGCAATGGCGATGATTTTTTGCGCACCATCAGCCCCTCGGAGTTGCCATGAGTACGTCGCTTCGAGCGTTTGCTTGCGCGCTTCTGGTGGTCGCGATGTGGCTCCTCGCACCGGCGCCTGCCAAGGCCCATCCGTGGATGATACGTGAGGGATACACGGGTTGCGCGACCTGCCACGCGGACCCATCGGGCGCCGGGCTGCTGACGGCCTACGGCCGCGCCCAAAGCGAACTTTTGCTCTCGGCGTTTCCCGCCACAAGAGGTGATGAGCCCTCCACGGCGGTAGGCGCGTTTTTGGGCCTGCTGCCGGAGCCGGAATCGGGAAAGCTCTTGTATTCGGTGGCCTATCGGGGGGCGGCGTTCCTCACCAAGATGGAGGGGAAGCCCGCGTCGGTACGCCATATCGTGATGCAGGCGGATGCGCGCGTGCAGTGGCAATTTGCAGATAGATTTCGCGTGAATGGCTCTGTGGGATTTGTGCCTGCCGGCGGCCAGCTCGCGGCGTTGGTGCCCGACAGTGCGCTGCAACCTGTATCGCGCGAGCATTGGGTCGGCGTGGACTTGGGGGAGGAGCGCGACTGGCTGCTGCGCGCAGGGCGTATCGCATTGCCCTATGGAGTGCGCGGCAACGAACACCCCATGTGGACACGAAGCACGACCCGCACGGACACGGCCTTCCAGCAACAGCACGGGGTCGCAATTGCGCGCACCACCGACGCCTACCGCGCAGAACTAATGGCTGTATTGGGCAACTATCAGCTCTCCCCCGATCTCTACAGGGAGCGCGGATACGCCGGGTACTACGAGCGCGTCTTTTCTCCACACCTTGCCGCGGGCGTTTCTTCCATGCTGATGTTCTCGGAAGGCGACCTCTTCAAAAGTCGTCGCCAGCCTCTGACCCGACACGCGCACGGCATGTTCGCCCGATGGGCGTTCGCGCCAGCGGCTGTCGTGCTCGCGCAGGCCGATGTGATCTCGGCGCATCCCAGCGGTGCATCTGCCAGCACCGGCGGCGCGGCCTTCGCACAAGTAGATTTGCAGCTCGCGCGAGGCGTACACCTGATGCCGGCGCTCGAGGCTCAGGCCACCAAGTTCGGCGAAGGCGGCGCGAATCTGGGAGCATGGCTAAGCGGCGCATTCTTTCCGTATGCGCACGTGGAGACCCGCCTGGACTTGATTGCGAGGTCCCTGGACACGCCGGCGGGAAGGCTCACCGGCGTGTCAGGACTGTGCGCACTGCACCTCTACTTGTAGCGTAGTCCTACCGCTTGGAGCTCTCTAGTCGAGCACGCATTCGCCGGTTGGGCCTTCGCATGGGCGCCCGGGCGTACACAGTGGGACAGAAATCGCGCAGTGGAGCCCAGTCGCGCACTCAGCGCCCGTCGCGCAGTTGGCGGTCGGTACGCAGATGCCCGTAAGCGGACATTCCCCGTCAGCGGGGCAAGCCCCGACGGTGGGCTCACATCGTTCGCCTGCAGCGCACATTCCGCCGTTGAAGCAGTCGGTAGGGCGCTTGACGCATACGCCTACAGGCGTGCATGGGGCATCCGCGCGGCAGGGTTGCAACGCCATCAAACACTGTTCATCGCTCGCGCAACTGCCGCCGCTCGCGCAATTGAGGGGAGGGGCCGTGCACTCCCCGAACGCATGGCCGACGACGGACGCACATTCCAGCCCCGCGCTGCAGTCTCGTGTGTCCACACACTCCGTCCCAGATAGTTTTGCCAGCATACCGAGGTACAGCGGCGTGCCTCGCGTGAACGCCAAGGCACCTGCAGAGTGGTTTGCGCGTGCGACGACAGCGCGGCCCACGCGAAGCACCACGCGGCTGCCGGAACTGGACCACCTGCCCACCACATCGACGGGGGCGGGCGCGGAACAACGCAGCGACGCCGCATTGGAGGGAGCAAAAGTGGCAACAAAACGCCCGCTCGCCTCCAGCTTCAAACGGGACACCGTCGCGCAGCTAGGGGAACTCGCCGTGCTGCGTGCGTAGCTTCCCGAGATGCGGCGTGTGAGTGCCTCATCACCCGTTTCGGTTTCCTGCTCGCTATTCGCGGCTACATCGGTTGAAGGGGATGCGCTAAGCGCCGTGCAACCGACGACCGTGACAAGCAACGAGCCTAGTGCAAATGCTTTGGTGTTCATAAGTGTAGTTCCAATAGGTGAAGTGCTGCGTGAGATGAAGCGTCGCCTGCTGCGACGCCACCTCTGCGCGTTGGGCGAAAGTCGCTAGCAGCCCCGGCCGCGGCGCGCAATATCGGCGCGGCTTTCTTATCGCATGATTGCACGAGGTTCTGCCACCGAGGGCGATCGGCCAGAAAAATCACCGAGCCGCTGGTGGGTGTGAGCCTCGGCTGCGTCACTGCAGGTCTGCTGGAGCCGATGGTGGGAATTGAACCCACGACCTACGGTTTACGAAACCGTTGCTCTACCCCT
>JAYWGI010000161.1:0-7233 GCA_043779025.1 Myxococcales bacterium | reverse complement strand
GCGATTGCGCGCAGGTCACTGCGCTTTGCCCTGTGCCTTGAAACATGAAGCCCTTGTTGTCGGGAAAAAAGTCAGGATCGTAGCTCGCCTGCGCGATGATATCGCGCGTTGGCGAACCGTCGGGCGGTGCCAAGTCGGCGATGACTGCGCGGCCCGCGGGGCCACCGCCATTGGCCACAAAGCGCCCATCGGCCGAGGTCCGCATCCAGAAGTACGTGCGGTAGCCGAGTTCGCGCAGCACCCGAACGCTGGAGCCTTCGAGCTCCCAGCCCGCTCCGTACGCCGTGGCGCCTGCGCGCGGAAACTTGTCCGTCGTGCCCGACTGCTGGGTGAAGCAGGTGAGCGGGTTGGCAGATGGAGACGCACAGCCGAAACTTGCAAGTTGCGCGTCGCGGTTGTGCGTAGACCAGTTCTCCGTGCGCACGTCGATTGCGTGCTGGCGTAGACGGAAGAAGCTGTTCGTGCAGCTTTGTGGCCGGCCCGCGTCGGAGATGTACTTGTCGACCAGCGGCAGGCCCTGCTTCATCCAGGTAAAGACCGTTTCGTACTGGGTCGGCGTGAACCTAGGGTAACGCGCCTCGATGGGCATCAACATGTCCGTGCGGAACTGCTGGTAGAGTTCCGGAGGCGACTCCGAGAACAAGTCGGCGAGTAGTTGGCCCTGTGCATAGGCATTCGGATGACGCGCCTTTGAGACGTTGGCAGCAAGGCCCAGGTGGGCGCCGGCGGCCAGCATCCCGACCGTGCCGGGCGCAAACTTGGAGCTGGGCGAAAGCGGGTCACGGCGCATCGAGTTGATGCGAACGGCCTTGGATTTCGTTGGGTCCCGTAGGGTTCCGTTCTCACCGAACACCTTGTCGAACTGGGCCTGCCAAAGGGTGAGGTTGAGCTTGTTGATCGAGTGGCACGCGCCGCACGCGCCGTCGCCTTGCACTCCTGCGACACCGGGAGCGCCCATGATCCGGAGCGCACTGAGCGCAAGCTCGTCGGCCGTTAGCGCAGAGACGTCCACTTCGTCGTCCGCCGTGCTGTTCGATGTACAGGCCGCGAAGACCGCGGGGAGAGCGACAAAGCCGACGAGCAGCGCGGAAGTACGAGGGTGCATCATGCAACAGCGTATAGGGTTTGCTTGGGTCTAGGCAATTGCGCAGTGGGCGCGGACCAGCCCAAAAATGCAGAAGAGTAGGGCTGAAGCGCACTTTGACCTACTCATCTGTGTCCCGGGCAGGTGGGCGCGGCCGAGGAACTTGCGTGGGCGCAATCAAAAGTGTGATTCTCCATTCCAATGACTGCGCGCTTCCCCCGTTCCCTCGTGGCTGTAGTGATCACCATTGGCGCGTCCGCGGCTGGCGCTGCCATGCTCAACTGTGCGAATACGCAGGAAGAGAGCACGGAGATCCCAGAGGATTCGCTGTCGGGCGTGGACAATGCGCTGGGGCTAGGTGTGTTGGTTCAAGCGTCCAGTGACCCGAAAGTGGCAAGCAGAGTCGTCGTCACGATCAATGCGTCGGATGCAAAGTACACGCTTCGCCCATCCGACAAGATTTGGGTGCGGGTGCGCCAGGGGAAGATCGCAGCCGACTCCGAAGACAAGCTCAACTGCAGCGAGCTGCAAAACGGCGGAACGTTGGTGAGGAATACGGATGTCGCCTCGCGCAGCAGGAGCGGCAAAACGGTCTACACAAAAGGCCCAGAGGTGAGCGCGGAGTTGCTCGACCTTCTACACCTCTACGACGACCCGAACTGGGCGACCGGAAACGTGAGCGAGGCCAAGCTCGCGACGGCACGCAAGGGGCCAGACCCGATCATTGAAGCCTGTGTGCTCGGAGCGGGCAACAAGGTACGCGCCAAACTTCTTACAACGCTCGCCTTTGCATGGGACCAAGGCAACTACGAACTTGGCGGCGCAACTTCGGCTCCGCCGCAAGGGCTGAGCTACAAGAACGACGGCGAGGAGAGTTCACTCTCGCGAGGTAATTGGCAGGCGCGCCGCACCAGCGAAGGGGCTTACATCAACAGCCAAGTCGAGTACGCACAGCTGTGTGTACAGGAGCTGGGCGAGATCCCATTCTTCCCAAAGCAGAAGAAGAAGGGGCGTTACGACACTTTCGACTGTAGAGACTTTGTGGTCAACCGCGGCGACGGCACGACCGTCGCGGCGCCAGGCGTAGAGGCCGCGATGATTCCGGTAATGCGCGATAGCCAGCCCGTCACGCAGTGCGACCCCGGCCTGGAGCTAGGTAAGGACTCAAACTCCTACGCCTGCTTGGACAACACCGACAGCGGCATGTATCTGGCCAGCGGCGGCGTGCAGCCTGGCCCCACCGTAGTCACCGCCAAGAACTCTAAGGGCACGCATTGGGTACTGTTGTGCCGCAAAGTTGCGGACGATGGCAACGGCATGACCAAGTCCAAAAAGTTCAACGACATGGCCATGATGGGGCACAACCCGGCCACCGGGAAGACCTGCTTCTTCCAAAACTCCATTGGTGCGGGCACCAACGGGGCGGCCGTGCCCCACCCCGCGGACACCAAGCTTTCCACCACAGTGTGGAGCCCAGTGCTTCAGAATTACTGCACGGGTTGCCACGGCAAATCGGGCTTTGTGCACAGCCGCTGGATCGATGGCGCGCTGCGTGCCAATGGCACGCCCATCGTCCCAAAAATGGGGGAGCACCCCGACTTCCCGATCAGCCAAAACGATCGCCCATACTATGTCGTAAACCAAGACAAGCAGGGCTTCGACATGCCCAAGCAGTTGGTGAGCGAAGCTGCCGCTCCATGCGCGACCTGCCATCGCGTGCAGGCCAACCAAAACTGGCTCAACTTCAGTCACTGGTCCACGGGGACGGGCGACACCTACATGTCGAAGCGCAGCGCCAAAGGCAAGGCGTTCGATTATGCCCACTGGATGCCCGTGCGACTCGATGGCCTCAACGAAACCACGTGGGCCCAATCCGATTGGCTTACCGCGGTGAAGCACATTGAAAAGTGTGCGAATCAAAGTGTAGACCCAGAGTGCGAGTATGCCGATATCCCCCGCGGCAACAACCTGCAGGCTCCATAGGCACTGTCGTGAAGCTAGCCGCGCCGGAAACGAGCTGAGGACGAGTTAGCTCCTCGCTCGTTTTTTGTTTGATGTGACACAACCCTGACATAGCAGCCAGTAGGCTTGAGAGATGGCCGGCACCTCTCTTGCTCCACCTGTACTTGCTCTCACTTCTGTCCCTTCCGAGACCGCTGCGACAGCTTTGCCAATGGCGCTCGTGGCGCCTAAGGACCGCATGCATTGGGCCATGAGCGCCCCCTTCTTTGCCGTCCACCTGGGCGGCGTCGCCGTGCTGGTGTTCGCGCATTGGACGTGGCACGCGTGGGCCATTGCACTCGGCTCTTATGTGCTGCGCATGTTTGGCGTCACGGGCGGCTATCACAGGTATTTCTCACATAGAACCTACAAGACCAGCCGCGTGTTTCAGTTCGTGTTGGCCCTCGTCGCCATGAGCAGCACGCAGAAAGGCATCCTCTGGTGGGCCTCGCATCACCGGCATCACCATCGCCACAGCGACGAGGCGGACGATGTGCACAGTATGAAGCTGCGCGGCTTTTGGTGGTCGCACGTCGGGTGGATCTTGAGCACGCGTTGGGACCACACCGACATGGAGCGCATCAAGGACTTGGCCAAATTCCCTGAGCTGCGCTTTCTCAATCGCTTCCATCTGGTGCCCACGGTGCTGTACCTCGCGGGACTCTACGGCTTGTGGGGCGTAGAGGGGCTGCTCTGGGGCTATGTGCTGAGCACCGTTATTGTGTGGCACGGCACGTTCACAATCAATTCGCTCTCACACTGGCTAGGCACAAGGGTGTATAATACAACCGATGAGAGCCGGAACTCTTGGGTGCTGGCGATTGTCACGATGGGGGAGGGCTGGCACAACAACCATCACCACTTTCAGGCCAGCACGCGTCAGGGGTTCCTCTGGTGGGAGTTCGACATCACCTACATGGTCTTGCGCACACTCAGGCTGTTTCGCATCGTGTGGGACTTGCGCGAACCTCCGCCTCAGGTGGTTGCGGCGCGTTCGTTTTGAATTACCAGCCTCGTCGCAGCCACGGAGCCCACTACAATGGCGACGAAGATCATGCCGGGAACGGCCAGCATGACCAAGTAGCCGCATCCGAACCCTAAGCTCGCCGCACTTTGCTCACGTATGGCCAGCAGGCGTGCGCGTACGCCAAAGTGACGGCGGCCGTAGGGGTAGTCGAGCATGTCCCAGGCCGCCGTGAGCGCAATGAGTGCAATCTGCATGGGACCTGTCACGAAAGCAGCGGGCGGAACCGTGGCCGTGAGCATGCCGATGCACCACGTCCCGCCAAGCAGTAGTGCCAGGCCAAACAGGCTCACCCGTAGGCTTCGGCCAACGCCGTCTATCCAGGGCGCCCGAGGCAAAGGTCGCGCGCCCTCCAGCCGCTCCACCTGTTCGCCGAGCATATCGAGTGGAACCGCGCTCAAGACCTTGGTGGCCTTGTAGGCCGTGTAGCCCGTGATGGCGCCGCCTAGTAAGCGCGCCAAGTGCAAGCGCGGCATGGCGCCAAGCAAGCCGTCCAACTTGGCAAGCCAGTAGGCGTTGACCACATGCTCAATGATGGCCATGAGGCCCGCAAACAGCCCGGCCCAAAGCACAAAGAAGATGAACGTGGGCACCAGGGAAAGCGGCCACAACGAGGGCCTGCGCATCAAGTACCAGACGGTGCGGTACGGAAGCGCGAAGGCGCCGAAGAACCCGAGTGCAGGCACCGGCGCGCGAGGCGCCTCCGAGTTTTGCACCGCGGCTGCCGGCGTTGCACTCTGCATGCTTGTGTTCTGCACGCTTTTCGGTGGCCTACAAACGCGGTGCGGCTTTGAGGCCCAACACAAAGCCCAACGCCGGCTCGCGGCCCGGTACGCCCCCGGCGACGGGGGTCCCGACAACCGTGCCTTCTGTGGTGCCAGGGAGCACCGCCGCCATGCCCACCGCGTCGCCATGCGCGAACTGTGCGGCGTTCACCGCGCCCAGTGATTTGAGCTTGATCGCGAGCTCTTGCGCGGTGGCGCCTTGGCTGCTCTTGGCAAGCCGACCGTCGATCATTGCAATATACATGGTCTTGCCAGCGGCATCGAGGCCGATGCCTAGGCGGGCCTGTGGAGCCCTTGTTTCCCACAGCACGCCATCGTGTCCGTTGGAGCACGTTGGCTCACCGACGTAGCAAGGTTTCACCGCATTGCCTTCACGGAGGAGCCAGCCGTCGGCAACGACTGATGTCGTTGCAGAACTACCCTTGAAAGTCGGCGCCAGCACGGCCGGCATGCCCAGCTGGAATTGAAGAACTGGATTACCGGCCTCGTCGCCTTTGGCCGGGACCGCAACGCCACGCGAAGACACACCAAATTCAGGCGCCGTAGGCTCACCCGCGTTCGCTGCCAAGCTCGCGCCGGCACCAAAGGCCAGCACCCAGTGGTTCTTTGCCACGGCTTCCGTCGCCGGCATGGCACGCAGAGGCAACGCGAGCGTAGCGTCGACCTCCGGGCCTTGGACCTCGAGGCCCTCGGCACTGAGATCGACCTTCACAATGTGCCACACGTGGTTCGGATCGCTCTGCGTGCTGCGCGTGTACTCTACACCATTGGCTAGCGTGATGTGCGTAGGCGCGGGCTGCGCGACCATGCCGCGCCAGGCGCAGAGCGTCGTGCCGTAAGCGAGGTACAGCGCCACGGGCACAGCGATCACGGCGCCGGCCGCTTGCTTCCACCAGCGTAGATCGATGGGAAGGTGCGCGTGGGGCGGTGCGGGGTGAGGCGAAGCGACGTCGGACATGGTGTATGGCTCTTTACCACGCCCAACTGCGCCTGTGGGAGTGCACGCAGCGCGGTCTGAACCATGCTGGATCGCGGCACGAATGTCGTGGTTGTGCCGCCGTGGCACATCTCTGTGCACTGTATTCGTCGTGTTTTCGCTCGATTGAGACATGGAACGCCGCTTGCTTAATGAAGAGCACTGACATGTCGGACAGGGGCCGACATCACCAAGCCAATCAAAATTCATAAACACCGAACCTACGGAGACCATCATGAAACTCAGCACCTTCCTCAGCGCATCGTTGCTCCTTTCCGCATTCGCCGCCGGCTGCGCCGCGGAGTCCAACAGTGGGCCTGTTGTCGATGAGACGCAGACCGACGAGGCGGGCGAGGCCCTGAGCCGCGCGGCCGTGAAGGGCGTCTATGTTCGCACCGTCCACGCTCCGTCATGCTCCATCGCCAGCACCATTGAGCTGCGTGCCAACGGCACCTTCACCGCGAACCTCGACTACTACGGCCCCACCGTGTTGTGCGCGGAGGTGCTCGCGGCCCCCCTGAACGGAAGCTACTCGCTCAATCGACGCAGCAATGTCGTCACGTTCCGTGTGGCGCGCAGTCGCACTGTCTTCACGTTGAGCTTTGCGCGCAATGAGCTGAGTCGCGTCACCGGCTCCGCCGCGAACCGCGCCCTCTTCCAGGGTGGCTTCCGCAAGCTGGCGGCCGACGAGTGTCTCAACGACGCAGGCTGCGGGGCCGCTGAGGTCTGCCAACACGCATTCTACGCCACCGACCCGGGCGCACCGATTGATGACGGGGGCATCCTCGTCGGCTCCGCCGACGCGGGCTCTAGCGGCGGTTCGCCCAGTTCGGACGCGGGCGCTCCACCCAGCGGCCCCGTGGACGCGGGCTCTGGCGGTGGCGCGTCCGATGGGGGCTCGCCCATCGATCCGCCGTTTGTCTTCCCGGCCGTTTCCACGGGTATCTGCATCCCTCGCGCTCCGGAACCCTCGCCAATCGTTTGCGGCGGCATCGCGGGGTTTGAGTGTCCTGAGGACATGTACTGCCAAAACTTGGCGACCAGTCCCGACGCCGCAGGCGTGTGCCGCCCCAGCCCAGGCTTCGTGTGCACCCTTGAGTACGCACCCGTATGCGGCAGCAACGGCATCACCTACGGCAATGCTTGCGAGGCCGGTCGCATCCCCGGTGTGCATATTGCACACGATGGTGTTTGCGTCTCAGCGCCGCGCCCCTGAGTTCTCTCGTGGTTGGCGAGCCAGCAGTTCCTCAGCACGGGAACTGCTGGCTCTACGCTTTCAATGACGCGATTCGGGCGGGCTCCACACAAAGACGAAAATCGTTCCGCCTCGCCTTGCACGTTCTTGATCCCATGTCAGATGAAC
>JAYWGI010000160.1:0-2656 GCA_043779025.1 Myxococcales bacterium | reverse complement strand
AACGTTGAAACTGCGGCGAGAAGACGGAGCTCAAGAAGGCAACAAGCCCCAAAGCCGGCGCCAAGTCGGCGAAGCGCAAGATGTGCCTCAACCAGGCTTCGCGCCACGAGATGGGCTTGCCGGTGGTGGTGAGCACGCGCAGCCCCATCATCTTCTTGCCGGGCGTGCGGCCGGTGCGTGTCTCGAAGGCCGCAAACCAAAGCCAAAGAATGGCGAACACCAGCACCAGCACAAGGCCCGCCAGGATGTTGTAGCCGCCCTCCTTACTCGTAAAAACCTCCATCACAGAGGCCCACATCGGGAGCGTGAGGGAGAAGAAAAGGATCAAAAACAACGAGAAAATACCAATAATGAAGACGTCCAAGACAAAGGCCAGGCCGCGGCTGCCAAAGCCTGCAAGCGGCATGCGAACGAGCACATGCTCGGGGGTTTCAACCTCGAGCATCGTGTCGATCGGTGAGTGCGCGCGAGAGTCGATCACGGGATGTGTGAGGCCCTTATCGGGTCTGGCGCAAGTCCTCGGTGGGGCTTAGGCCGGTGCGCGCCGCGTCGAAGCGCATGGCACCTACCATGCGCGCGCGGATGGCCGCCATGCGCGCGCTGACGGCGGGGACGTCGTGGCTAGAGCCCTCGGTTTGGTAGCGAAGCACGACGCACTCGCGATCGACGGAGACCACTGCGCGCAGCTCGCCCTGCGTCACTTTGAGCGCGGTGGCTTTGTCGACCACATGCTCGCTGCCGACCACACGCACCAGGGCCGGTTTGCCGTCGACGCGAAGGTCCTCCACGGGGGCGTCGAGTGGCGCCTTGCCGAGCAGCCCCTGCGCGATGGCCTCGCGCTCGCAGTTGGCGGGGTTGAGCATGGCAGGCACCGCAAAAGCTGACACCGTGACCACAGACGTCGAAGGTCCATGTGTGGCGACCAACGATACGCCACGGTGGTCATCGATGCGCCAGGATTTTCCCTCAGGGAACGCAAGCCAGACGCGAAAACGCTTGGAGTGAAACGCTTGCCACTCGATGGTGTCACTCCACGAGGGCTGCGCCTCGGATGCCGCGTTTGCGGGCTTGGGCGCGCCGCACCCTGCGCCCCCCAAAGAAAGCACCGAGAGCAGAACCGCCGTGAGGATTAGACGCGCGTGAGCCATGGCGCGCGAGAGTCGTCTGAGCCCCGCACGATGTCAAAAAACTTTGTCTGCAATCGTTCGGTGATGGGGCCACGGGTACCGGCGCCGATGGTGCGGTTGTCCACCTCGCGCACCGGGGTGATTTCGGCGGCCGTGCCCGTAAGGAAGACCTCGTCGGCCAGCCAGAGCTGATCGCGCGTGATGCGCGTCTGCACGACCTCGTAGCCGAACTCTTTGGCGAGCGTGATCACGGTGTCGCGGGTGATGCCCTCAAGGATAGAGCACGAGACATCGGGCGTGTAGATCACGCCCTTCTTGACCAAGAACAGGTTCTCGCCCGTGCCCTCGCACACATGGCCGTTGGTGTCACACATCAGCGCTTCATCATAACCGCCGAACTTGGCTTCGCGCTTGGCCAAGACACTGTTGGTGTATTGGCCACCCATTTTGGCCTTGGGCAACGAAACATTGATGTGGTGCCGCGCAAACGAGGATATCTTGCAGCGGATGCCGGCTTTGAGCGCGTCTTCGCCGAGGTAGGCGCCCCACTTCCAGGCGACGACCATGCTGCGAATGGGGTTGTTGGGCGCGTAAATGCCCATCGCGTCGTCGCCCACGAACACCATGGGGCGCAAATAGCCATCGGCCATCTCGTTGACGCGCAGTACCTCAGCGCAAACATCTTTGAAGGCCGCGCGATCGAAGGTGGGCTTCATCAAGCCCATGTGGCAGGTGTCGAACAGGCGATCGATGTGCTCGTTCAACCTGAAAATATACGTGTGGCCGTCGGCGCGCTTGTAGGCACGGATGCCCTCAAATGCGCTTACGCCGTAGTGCAGCGAGTGGGTAAGTACGTGCACATTGGCGTCGTCCCAATCGACGTAGGTGCCATCGAGCCAAATCTTGCGAACCTTGTCGACCATGAAGTGCGTTCTACCCGGAACGGCCCCGCTCTGAACAGATCTCCGCGTGATTCGTCACATCATTGTTGACGCAGAAGGACGTACATCGCTCCGGTGCCACCATCTTCGGCATGTGCCGAAGCAAAGGCGAGCACGTGGGCCGAGCTGCCTCCTTGGGAGAGCCACGCTCCGATCTCACCTCGGAGCACGCCTACGCCGCCTGCCGAATGCGCGCCCTTGCCATGGATGACCAGCACGCAGCGCTCGCCTTTTTGACGCTGTACGCGCAAAAACATGGCCAGCGCGTCACGCGCCTCCACCATGCTCATACCATGCATGTCGAGGCGTGCATCGACGGGGAAGATGCCGCGCCTTAGCTTGCGCAGCGTGGGCATGGGCACCTCGACTCGGCGCCCCTCGAGGCAGGTGCCGTCGTCCTGCAGCTCGAAGCGCGCGCCGCCGCCGATGAGCGCATCGAGGGCGGCGAGGGCTTCGCGCGTGTCGGGCCCAAGTCGTAGCCCGTGCCCCTGAGGAATGGACTCCGAGTCAGGAACCACACTGACGCGCCTGACGCCGGAAAGAGGCTTCACGTCGCTCATGAGCTTGCCAAAGTCCACCGGGGTGTCC
>JAYWGI010000159.1:0-2657 GCA_043779025.1 Myxococcales bacterium | reverse complement strand
TCGACGGCCCCTGTCGCCTTTGGACGCGTGGTGCATTTACCCGGCAGTTTGGACAAGCCTGAGGGGCTCGTACTGCTGAGGGAAGGGCAAGCGTTGGTTGCGTCTGATAGCTCCACCATGAATCAATTGCTTGCTGTTCGGTGGTGAACCTCGCTGAGCGACTATCTCCTTCGCGAGGGCGCATCACACTTGCCCGGCCCGGGGCAATTCCCGTAGCCTAAAGGCGCATGCTGCGCATTTTTGCGCCGTCTCGAAACTTGAAGGCAGCCCACGCACCATGGCCGACGTTAGCCCCCAGATTGCTCCCATTACGCCCGCAACGGTCATCAACGACCGCTACGAGATCCGCCGCAGTTTGGGTAAGGGCGGCATGGGTGAGGTGTTCCTGGCCCACGATCGAACCGCGGGACAGCAGGTCGCGCTGAAGATCGTACGTGAAGAGTCTCGCATGCCTGGCGACGACGAGGCGCTTAAGCTCGAAGTACTCATGGCGCGTTCAGTGAGTCATCCGAATGTGTGTAGAGTGCACGATGTGGTGGATTCCCTCTATGGGCCCATCATGATCATGGAGTACATCACTGGGCAGACGCTTCACGCGCATATTCGCAGGCAGAAGGCGACTGGTGGGTACACACCCGATGAGTTTCGGCGCATCGCTAGCGAGATCTGTGCGGGAGTTGCCGCCATTCATGCCCAAGGACTGATCCACGGCGACCTCAAGCCGGGAAACGTGATGGTCACGGCCACGCCCGACGGAAGTTACGGCAAGACCTTCGTACTGGACTTCGGCTTTGCTAAAGAGCGCGCGCGTCTCAACGCCCGCAGGCCTGGGGCCCCCCCTGACGGCGGCACGCCCAATTACATGTCGCCAGAGCGCATGCGCAGCGGCGGCGCCTCGGTTGAGGACGACATCTACGCGCTGGCCATGACGCTGTGGGAGATGTGGACATGCCGTGTGCCCGACCCGGGCTCCAAGCCTCTCTCCATTCCCATGCGTGAACAGATCATGTTCGATGTCCCGTCCGGCCTCTCTATCGATGAAGTAAAGCAAATCTTCCGCTGCTTGGCCGATGCTCCATTGGACAGATTGGCTGCCCGCCACCTGCGTTTTTTCAATCCGATCACGCTTACGTCGAGCCCGCTATCGACCAACAAGGAGCGTCTGGACCCAGGTACGCCGCCGGGTCGCATGGAGAAGACCAGCTTCATCGCGGGCGCGCAATCCCTGCTCACCACGTTCGCAAGCAACGCGCCCGAGGCTCCTGGCGAACTCACGCCGCTCGTGAAACCCGAGCTCACCATCGGGCGTCGTCCCGATGCAGATATCGTGGTGGCCGAGCCTACGGTGAGTGGCGCCCATGCCACGTTGCGTTGGAGCGAGGGAGGGTGGGCGATCGAAGACAAGGGCTCCACGAATGGCTCCTACGTCGACCACGCTTACGACCGCCAAAAGAATGCTATTCTGCTCCACGGCGGTGAAATTCAGTTCGGCGAGATGCGCATGAAACTTGTGAGCTTCTCGCAAGACAGCCCGCACCACCGTCGCGCACGCGCCTACCTGGATCGCCGTGATGGTCTAACGGGCGTGCTTTCGCGCAAGGTGCTCTCCAGTGCTCTCGGGATGGATATCGCGTTTTCTGAGTGGGTCGATGCGCCGCTCACGCTTGCCTACTATGAGCTCAAGAGCCCCGAGCTGCGCGCAGAAGGGAAGCCAACCATTCTCGAGATGCTTGCCCTGCGCCGAAGCGCCACGCGCGTGATGGAGCTCACCGAGATGTTACTCTTGGCCATCGTCCCCATGACCGCCGGCCGGACGGGGCCGCTGCGCTTTGTGGTGGCGATGGTCGGGCCTTCGCATCAAGAAGCAAAAAACCTGGTCGAACAGGTCGTAGGCCAAGTGCAGGGCTCTTTGCCGGAGGGATTGCGCCTTATGGCTGACATCGTGCGTTTCGAGAAGGGCACGGCCGTCAAGCAGCTGCTCGATCACGGCTTGTAGGCTTGGCGCTTTAGCGCCGCATTGTTACGTGGTTTCCACTTTGACTCAGGGCGTCGCCTGAGCTATCCCCGCACACCTCTGCACTTCACGGCGCCCATCTTGCGAAAGAGCGTGCTTACGAGGTCCACAGAGAGAAAGGCGTCTCGCGCGACTGTCGTGCGAGACGACACATCAGGTCAAACCCATCAACATGTCCAACACCACAACCACAACCCCAACCCAGCACGCCGCCGGTAGCTTCGCCGCAATGTTCGAAGCCTCGACCGAGGAGGCGAACTTCACCAAGGAACGCGAGATCGTCCAAGGCCTGATCGTCGCCATCCACCGCGACATGGCCGTTGTCGACATCGGCGGCAAAAGCGAAGGCATGATCCCGCTGTCGGAGCTCGCAGACGAGTCCGGCGTGGTCAGTGTCAAAGTCGGCGACACGCTCGACGTGTACATTGAGAGCCGCGAGAACGACGAAGGCATGATCACGCTCTCGAAAGAGAAGGCCGACAAAGCCAAGGTGTGGTTGGAGCTCGTTGAGGCCCACAAGAACGACGAACTCGTCGACGGCGTCATCACCCAGCGCGTCAAGGGCGGCCTCTCGGTCACCATCCGCGGTGGCGTCAAAGCCTTCTTGCCCGGTTCGCAGGTGGACTTGCGTCCGATCCGCAAC
>JAYWGI010000158.1:0-2664 GCA_043779025.1 Myxococcales bacterium | reverse complement strand
GGAGGTTCGAAAGGTAATCAACAACCTGGTCTTGCGAAATTTGCGACATGAGTATCTCCGTACTTTTTTATTGAAAATTTGTAACTACCGCCGAGGCGGCGTGGTTCAGAAGGGTGAAGTTCAGCCGTTCTTCTCTTTGGCCGCGAGCACGTACACGAGGTTCTGTGCGGGGGCCTGAAGGAGTGCGACGAACTGTTGCAAGGGCGCCTGCATGGTGGCGAGCAATGTGCCGCGCAACTCGTCTTTGCCCGGGAGCATTGCGAGTTGCTCAAGCACGGCGTACGAGTCGAGGATGGCCCCGTCCAGCACGCCTGCTTTTACCGTGAGTTTTTCGCCCGCAGCACCTTCTTCTTTGCGGAAGGCCTTCACAACCTTTGCCGCAGAAGAAGGATCTTCGTAGCTCCATGCGACGCCGGTCATGCCCACAAGGGACTTGCCGATGGAATCCGCATAGGAGGTTCCCTTGATGGCCTGGCGAACCAAAGTATTTTTGACAACCTTGTAGTCCACGCCGGCGGCCTTGAAGTTCGCACGCAGCTTGGTGGCAGAGGCAACCGTCATGCCTTTGTAGTCCACGAAGACGACGGACGTCATTTTCTCAAAACGGTCTTTGACCTCGCCGATGACGAGTTGCTTGCCGCTCTTGGTGCTTGTCTGTGCAGCCATTTCAGTGCTCCTCGGTCTTTGTTCCTAGGAACGCCCCGGTGTCTACCTTAACGCCTGGCCCCATCGTCGAACTGACGGTGATGCTGCGGAGGTAGGTTCCCTTGGCGGTGGACGGCTTGGCGCGAACGAGTGCACCGATGAGGGCGCGTGCGTTGCCAGTCAGCGAGGTGTCCGCGAAGGACATCTTGCCGATGCGGGCGTGAACGATACCGGCTTTTTCGACGCGGTATTCGATCTTGCCGCCTTTGGCTTCCTTGACGGCGCTTGCGACGTCGAAGGTAACCGTGCCGACCTTGGGGTTAGGCATGAGGCCGCGTGGGCCCAAGACGCGACCAAGTTTACCGACGGCGCCCATCATGTCGGGCGTGGCGATAACACGGTCGTAGTCCAGGAAGCCTTCAGAGACCCTCTGCACCATGTCGTCGCTGCCGGCGAAATCGGCACCGGCCTCGCGGGCCTCGCGCTCTTTGTCGCCTTTAGCGAAAACGAGCACGCGAACCGTTTGACCTGTGCCGTGCGGAAGCACGAGCGCACCACGAACCATTTGGTCCGCATGCTTGGGATTGACACCGAGGCGTACGGCGATGTCGACCGTCTCGTCGAACTTGGCGAACTTGGCTTTTTGAACCAAGGCCACCGCTTCTTCGAGCGTGTACTTCTGCGTTTGGTCGACTGAAGCATCGACTTTGGCGCGATTTTTGTTCACTTTCGGCATATTCCTCCTTTGCGGCGGTCTACGAGGAGAGAGAGCTCAGCCCGTATACCCCTCCCACCGCGTTGCCCATTCCGAGGAAGGAATGAGCCGGTGGTTGTTGAGGCGAAGAAGCACACGGAACCATTCCGCGTACCCATAAAAACATGTTGGATCAGCTGATCGTGATGCCCATAGAACGCGCGGTGCCCTGCACGTTGCGGATCGCAGCTTCGAGGCTCGACGTGTTCATCTCAGATACCTTGATCTCGGCGATCTTCTTGACCTGCGCTTCGGTCACGTTGCCAACCTTCTTCTTGTTTGGCTCCTTGGAACCCGAGCCTGGCTTCTTCTGCGTGGCGAGGCCCGCTTCCTTCTTGAGAAGTACCGCGACAGGTGGGTTCTTGAGAATGAAGGTAAAGGAGCGGTCGGAGTAGACCGTGATCACCACGGGGATTATCATGTCGCCGCCGGCGGTCTTGGCGTTGAACTCTTTGCAGAACTGCATGATGTTCACGCCATGCTGACCGAGCGCGGGGCCGACGGGCGGCGCTGGGTTGGCTTTGCCAGCGGGAAGTTGAAGCTTGATAGATCCGGTTACTTTTTTCATGAGATTCTCTTTGCTCCTACGTGTTCTTTCTCAGCTGGAAAGGACGTAGTAATTGCGCCTAGGAGGGAATGAGGATTGAGACCGTGAGTCTCAGTTCTTGAGCTTCTCGACTTGTGTGTAGTCGAGTTCGAGCGGAGTGGCACGTCCGAAGATAGAGACTTTGACCTTCACCTTGTGCTTTTCGGGCATCACCTCTTCGACAACGCCGGAGAAGTTTACGAATGCGCCGTCGACCACACGAATCTCTTCGCCGATCTCAAACGAAACGCGCAACTTGGGCTTTGCGGCGCCATCGACCGATTGGCGACGTTGCATCTCGATCTCGTTGGGGCGCACTTCGCGCGGCTTCTGATCGCCGATGAAGCCGGTGACCCGCGGGGTGTCTTTGACGATGTGCCAGTTGTCCTCACCCATCTCCATCTCCACGAAGATGTAGCCGGGCATGCGGTTCTTTTGGCGTACGCGCTGCTTTCCGGCAGGCGTCACGTCGGTGACGGTTTCTTGAGGGATCAAGAGCTCGCCGAACATGGCCTCCTTGCCGCGATCTTTGATGCGCTGCAAAATCTGTTCTTTGACTTTATTCTCGTAGCCCGAGAAAGTCTGGATGACGTACCACTTCTTCGACATTGTCCGAACGCCTCTCAGATTCCGTACATTTTATCGGTGACGAAGCGCCAGAACTGATCCATGGCACCAA
>JAYWGI010000157.1:0-2666 GCA_043779025.1 Myxococcales bacterium | reverse complement strand
CCGTCATGACGAGCCCCACGCTTGAGTCCTTGTCGATGGCTTCCCACAGTTTGTTGGTGGGCCCTGTGTCTCCGCCGTAAACCAGTGTTTTTCCTGACGCATCCGCTTTGCGCACAAAAAAGGCGCTACAGTCCACGGTGTGAGAAACCGGCACCGGCCGGACATGAAAGCCTGCCACCAGCGCCCCGGCGCCGGGCAACTCCCGCAAGCGCAATGTGGGCTCGCCGTTACTGAGCATGATCTTCTCAAAGTTGGGCCACAGCAGGCCATTAAAGAAGTGCTTACGCAAGGTCGCCAGGGTGGCGCGTGTCGCCACGACCTCAAGGGTGGAGCCCCCGACCTGAGCGCGGTTGTCAGTCAGCGTGGCCAAGTCGCGCACGTGGTCCAAGTGCGCGTGGCTGACAAGCACCGTCTGAATGCGCGCCTGCTCGTTCAGCGTCAGTTCGGAGCTGAGCGCACCGGCGTCTATCGCCAAGGTGTCGTCTATCAAGAACGCAGACGTGCGGTGCTTGCTGGTCTCCCCGCCGTGACATCCCAAAACGCGCAGCTTCATGTCTCGCCCATGTTCGTTAAGGACAATGATACTGCAGGTACTGCGAGCCGTCTTCTGTACGATGCACATAGAGCACGGTGCCGTCGTCTCGCACCGAGAGATCTCTGAACGTTTCTTCGGGCAGGATGTTGGTTGGCAAGGTAACACGGCCCAGCACACGGCCGTCATCGGGGGCCAAACACATAAGCTGCGTCACGACATGCTGATCGTCGTGCGCGAGTTCCATGGCTGTGTACACCACGCCGCGCATGTCAGATTCGAGCAGCAAGATCTGACGAATGGGGGCGCCCATGCCCACATCGCGCGCCCACTTCATCTGCTTTTTTGCTGTAGACAAAGCGTTGATCCAGAGCCGCGTTCCGTCTCCATCTTTGCGTCCGGCCGAGAGCAACATCGAACCATCTCGGCTTGGGCGTCCGCTCAGTTGCGTGCGTTCTGCACTCGCTTTCCCGCCTACATCACCCAGCTCGATGAGCACGCTGTGACTGGTTTCTGCGTAGACTTTGTCACCACTGACAAAGAGCCCAGTGGTCGAGCCGCCGTTCTCAATGCCCTTTCCCTCAAGCGGCAGCTTCCCCAGCGAGTGTCCTGCCTTGTCTAAGATTTCCACCTCTTTGGAAATCAGTCGGTCCATCGCCAAAAGCTCGCCATGCGGGCCCAACGCAATCTCCTGCGCTGCTTGTACGTGCAACTTGTCCTCCCGCACGAACTTTCCGTTCTTGTCGAGGCGAACGACGCGGCCATTGAGTTGGTCGAGCACGACGGCACCGTCGTCCGTTGCGATCAGACTCATCGGTGCCTCTGGATTGGCCTCCTCGGGTCGGTCTCGCGCCAAGGCACTTTGGCCCGAACCCCAGCCAAAATGCGCGTAGACAGTGCCATTGAGCGCAGCGGGGGTTGGCGTCGCTGCAGCGCCCTGAGTCTCGGGAACCTCAAGCGATCGAAGAGGCTCGCTGGCAGGAACCGTGGCTTGGACGTGGGAGAGGAGCACATGATCGTGCTCGCCGGGTAAGTACACGGGTCGGGTCAGAAACCACACAAGAGCTGCCAATCCGAGAACGACAAACACGACGGCAGATAGAAGTTTCCAACGATTCTGCATGCACTGAGTATGCAGGTGTCGGATAAAGTGGCAACCATCTGCACGCTACACGACGAAATTTTGCGATTGCGCAAATTGTGCGCGTAAACTCCACTTCATGTTGCACCACCGGCAATTCGCTCTACCCCTCGCAGCGCTGGCCCTCTCGGGCTTGGTCATTGGGTGTGCTGGTCAGACGAGCGAACCGGATGGCAGCAGCGACCCGTCGGCCTTGGAGACAGAGCCTGGCGCACAGAATCAAGGTGCCTCTTCCAAGGCGGACGAAGGCGAGCCCCTGGTGGCGCCGGTTGAGGACCCAGGCCCCGTCACGGATCCCAAAGCCATTGTGTTCAAGGCTGGCGACAAGGTGATGACTGGGGCGGTCGCAAACCTTCGGTATGACGTCGAAGGCACCACCCGCGGAGACATTGTACGCGTGGTTGCAGAAGGTACCGAGTTGACTGTGGTCAGCGACGGAGGCCTCGGTGAGCGTTTTTTGCGTGCCACCATCGGAGAGCTTCCGGTACTTGCTGCCCGCGCGGGGCTCAAGAAGTCTACAAGTGGCGTTGATGGGGCAACGCAACCGGCCGTCGCACGCGCGCTGAGCGCCGTTGGATTCAGCTACTATTGGGGCCACGGCAGCTGGACAAAAGCAGGCACGAGCATCGAGGTCACGGGAAGCTGCTCCGGCGGCTGCCCCGACTGCACACACTCCGGAAGGTTTGGAGCAGACTGCTCTGGCTTGGTCGCCAAAGCATGGCAAGTTCCAAGCACCAACACCGACGTCACAAAGGACAGTCACCCCTTCTCGACTGCCGACATGGTGGGCGCCTCAAAGTATTGGAGCTTCGTCGACCGAAGCAAAGTACTCGCTGGCGACGCGCTTGCGTACAACGCCGACGGTAAAGGCCACACGTTCATCTACAAGAATGGTGATGGCTGGGGCTCATTTTGGAGCGTCGAAGCACGCGGCTGCAACTACGGAATTACCTACAATTTGCGCACGGCAGGCAGTAACTACAAGACGCTACG
>JAYWGI010000156.1:0-7272 GCA_043779025.1 Myxococcales bacterium | reverse complement strand
AGGCCGAGTTCCCTGGGCTGCTCGTCGGCTACCGCGCGCGTGTGCCCGTTGTAGACGTAAAATTACAGGTCACGGGCGACAGCGAGCCGCAAGCGCAAGCCGTGCTGCAGGCCGCGATGGCGCGGGTGCGCGGCCTCTTGGGCGACAAAGTGTACGGCGAAAACGGCGTATCGCTTGCCGAGGCGGTGCTCGCAGAGTTCCGCACGCGTGGGCTCACGCTCTCGCTTGCAGAGTCGTGCACCGGCGGCCGCGCGGCCGCGTTGCTCACGGCCATTCCGGGCTGCAGCGACGTGTTTTTAGGCGGCGTGGTGAGCTATGCCAATGCCGTGAAGAGCTCGCTCCTTGGCGTGCCCGAGGCGATGCTGCGGGAACACGGCGCGGTGAGCGAACACGTGGCGGGCGCGATGGCAGCGGGCGTGCGCGCGGCCACTGGGAGCCGGGTGGCGGTGGCCATCACGGGCGTCGCGGGGCCCGACGGAGGCACCGACGAAAAGCCCGTAGGCACGGTGTGTTTTGGCATCAGCGCCGAGGGGGCGCCAACGCACGCACTGACCCGCACCTTTCCGTTTCGCAAAAGGGAATGGGTGCAGGACGCCTCTTCACACGTCGCGCTTTTGCTCGCGCGCAAATCCGCGAAGGCGCTTACGGAACCAGCGGGCCAACCGGGCCGAGGGAGCGAACCATGATGAAGTCGCGTGCGTTGCTTTGGGCCGTCGGTGCGTTGGGCGTGTATGCATGCGCGGCGCGTGTGTTTGCGGCCTTCGTGCTCTCGCATACGCACCATCGCGCTCTGGGCGCGGTGGCGGTCACGTTGCCGCTGGCATTCCTGGGCTTGGCGGCAGCGCGCGTGGCCACGCGCTTGTCGCGCGCATCGCTTCCTTTGGGCCTCGCGGTGGTCGTGGCCTGCGCGGGTGCGACCCTTTTGGGCGTGCTGGCATCGCAAGCAATTTCTTGAGGACGTGACGTATAGGTACCTGACTCGTTCAGCCCGCCTTGCACGTGGGCCATCGCCTGCTACTCGCCCAGGCATGCATTCCTTAGTTCGCCCCAACGCCGCACGTCTGATGCCTCGCTTCCTCGTACTCAGCAGCACCCTTGCGCTCGCGGCCTGTAGCGGCAAGGTCGGCGACGGCGGAGCCGGGGCGGCGAGTGGCAAACGGTCAACGGTTACGCCGGAGCCAACGAATCAGCGCGCCGCCCCGGCGCAAGACTCCCCTATGAACGACGCCGGCGGCTCTGTGCAGTCCGCGAGCGACGCACAAGCGCCGATCGAACCACCTCCGCCACCTCCGCCAGTTCCCGAGACCCACGCTGACGGAATCAAGAACGTCGGAGAGAGCGATGTGGACTGTGGTGGTGTTCTCGCCGACGCCTCGGGACAGGCCGCGCGCTGCGGCGTGGCCAAAACATGCGCCGCCCACGCAGACTGCACGAGCGACGGTTGCAACGCAGATACATGGACGTGCGCCGCCGCAAAAAGCTGCGCACAAACGCGTGGCGGTCTCACCTGCGGTAAGGGCGAGAGCGCCGACCCGAGTCGCGTACACGAGAGCTGCTGCGAAACGGTCACGCTGCCACGCGCGGCCTCCGAGGGCGGGGCCTTTACCATCGACAAGTATGCAATCACCACGGGCCGCTACAGGCAGTTCATGGAGCGCACTGGCGGCAATGTGGAGGCTGCGCTGCGCGCCAACGGCAGGTACGCGGAGTGGGCCGCGAAGTGGGGCGCTTGGGCTTCACGCCTGCCTCGAAACATGGTGCAAGCGGAGGAGTTGGTCGACACCTACAGGCACGATTGGGAGTGGGAGCACCCCTCGCATCGGCTGCCACCGAACGACCCGGCCTACCGCGAGTATGCCTTCTCTGCGAACGGATGTTGGGTGGGCAATGGTTCAGGCGGCGGCGGCCACACCTACTACCTTCCGAGCGATGGCGCCGGCACCTACGGCAAAGACGTGCTCGACGAGAAGATGATGAACTGCGTGCACCCCTTTATGGTGGACGCATTCTGTATGTGGGAAGGCGGCGAGATGTGGGACGAGACCATGATGCACTATGCATGGAATGGCGCTGGCCGCGATTCGCGCCGCTATCCTTGGGGCAACACGCCTGTACCTATCGACCATGAAGACGGCGCGCCGGCCGACCCGTTTCATGTGTCTGCAGAATACATTGTTCATGGGTGGAACTATCCCCATCCCACCTGGGAGATGCCCTACGCGCCCGGCTACCGAGACGGCGGAGGCCCCTTCGCGTTGTCGCCGCCCGGACGCCGCCCCATGGGCAACGCGCGCGCCGCCGGTGTGGGCTACAGTGCCGCAAATCCGCTCGCGGGTGTGGCCGACCTGGCAGGCGGCGTCTACCAGCCCGTGTGGTCCAAAACGCGCCGCCAAATGGGTTGGAGCTCAGGCGGCTCGTTCGAGGTGCACAAGACCTTCATCTACGGTGAGGCAGACTTCGACAACAACTGGATCGTGCCCCACCGCCGCTACTACGCCGTGGGTGGACGCTGTGCGCGGTAGTGTGAGGTGACGCCTCGCGCCGTCGATTTGCGTGATGTGTCGCATGCTTGAGGACCCATGACGGCTCCTTGGGCTTGCTCCTGCCCCCGAAGCCCGTACGCTACGAAGATGAGAACGATCGGCGCGTGGGGGGGGATGGCGTTTCTTTTGGGGAGCGCCGCACTGGGCGCGTGCACCGAAAAGCAGCCTTCAACAACACCCCCTCCGGTTGTAGTCGTAGACTCGGCCAAAGACGGAGTCCAAAACGGCGACGAGACCGGGGTGGATTGCGGCGGTTCTAGTCCTACCAAGTGCGCGGTGGGCGAAGGCTGCCAGGTTGGCAAAGATTGCAGTTCGACCTCCTGCGTGCAGCGCGCCTGCCGAAATGTGTCGGCGTCGAACGGCATCAAGGACGGCATGGAGACCGACGTGGATTGCGGCGGCAGCGCGGCCGCCCCGAAGTGCGGAGGTGACAAGGGCTGCAGCGCGGCGGACGATTGCATTAGTGCAGTTTGCACTGGCGCGAAGTGCGCGGCTCCCTCCCCCAATGACGGCAAGAAAAACGGCGATGAAACCGACGTGGACTGCGGCGGGTCCGTGGCTCCAGCCTGCACTGATGGGAAGCAATGCGGATTGTCTGTGGACTGCACTGATAGCATTTGCACGAGCTCCAAGTGTGTTCTGGGTACCCACTGGGACGGCGTGAAGAACACGGGCGAGTCGGGCACCGACTGCGGCGGAAGTGCCCCTTCGCGCTGCGGCGTGGGATTTGCTTGCGCGACGGGCGCCGACTGCGCACAGCGTTCCTGTGTCGCTCTTGCATGTGCGGCACCCACGTATTCGGACGGTGTGAAGAACGGCATGGAGACGGATATGGATTGCGGCGGCGATGCGGCTCATGCATGCGCCGACACCAAAAGCTGCATGCTGGCGCGAGATTGTACAAGCATGCGTTGTGCATCTAATGTGTGCGCGGCCGCAACCCACACGGATGGCATCTTGAACTTGGGCGAGAGCGATGTGGATTGCGGCGGCAGCGCGCGGGATGCGGCCGGGGCCCTTGCCCCGCGCTGTGCCGTCTCCAAAGCCTGCGCGGCACACGCCGATTGCGCGAGTGATGGTTGCAACATGGAGACACGCCTGTGCGCAGACGCCAAAAGCTGCGCGCAAAACGCGGGCGGGCAGAGCTGTGGGCGAGGTGAAACAGCCGACCCAACGCACCGGCACGAGAGTTGCTGTACGTCTGTTTCTATACCTCGCCCCGCGAGCAGCGGCGGCGCCTACAATGTCGACAAGTACGTCGTGACCGCAGGCCGCATGCGGCAGTTCATCGAGCGTACGGGCGGCAACCTAGCGGCCTACATGCAGGGGCGCTCGGATTGGGGCATGTACCAGTCGCGCTGGGGAGCGGGAATTGTCTCGCACTTGCCGACCAACGTCGCCGAGGCGGAGCACTTGGTGGACGGCACTGCATACAGCTCGTGGGAGTGGGAAGGCGATGAGCACAAGTTGCCAACCAGCGATCCGCGCTACGCCGCGTACGCCATCTCTGGCTTCGGCTGCTACGACGCTCACTCCTACCATGTGGCCGGCGACCCGTACCCGCAGGCGTTTACGGATGAGAAGATGCTCAACTGCGTGCATCACTTTATGGCCGATGCGTTGTGCCGTTGGGATGGCGGCGAGCTGTGGGACAACTCCATGGCCACCTACACTTGGAACATGTCGTCGACGGCGCGAACTTACCCTTGGGGCAACACGCCAGTCCCCATCTCGTTCACCACAATTGGCAACTCCTCGCAGTACTTCAATCACCCGTGGACGCCCGGCGATGTGTTCGAGTACGCCGTCCACAAGTGGAGCTACCCCTATGTAGACGGCGAGCAAGCCTCCCTTCCAGCCTACGCCGCCGGAGGGAATAGTTATTCCCTTCCGCCGCCAGGCCGTAGACCGAAGGGCTATTCGCGGCCGGTAGGGGTTGCCTATGACCCAGCAAATCCGCTTGTAGGTGTGGCCGATGTGGCGGGCGGTATCTTCCAACTCGCGCGCGAGCCTACGCAGAACTACGGCTTTGCCAACTCAGGAAGCTACGAAGTGCATAACATCGGCACCTACGGCGACGCCGGTGGTTGGCAAATGGGGCGCCGCTATGCCGGCGCCGGTGCGAGGTGCTCTCGCTAACCGTTCTTAGGGGCCCCAGTAAAGCCATTGGTGGGCCGCGGCCTTGCCTTGGTAGGACACGACGAGCTCTAGCTTGTCTCCCACGTCGCGGAGCACGGGGGCGGGGAAGTCATCGCATGCAATATGCACGGATTTGAGGAAGCCCCGGGGGCCCATCCAAAATGCGTGGAACCCTCCGGTGCCTAGGCCGTAGAGCAACACCTGCTTGCCGCCTAGCACCATAAACTCCAAGGCTTTGAACTGGTAGGCGTCAAAACGCTCGGGGCTGGGGAAGGCCTCGCCTACGTCGCGCAACTCAGTGAGGTGTGCACGCAAGTGCTTGTAGAGTGCATCGTATCGGACTTTGGCGAGCTTGGGCAATCGGCGGTCGGCTTGTACCCAAACAGGCGCGTTTTCCCAGTCGAAACCGGGGTTCACCACGAACGCATTGTAGCGCTTGGCCAAGGTGTCGGTTCCAACCTCCTCGTCCGAAAGCGCGCGTAGCAACCACGAGAGCGGCGCTACCTCGCTTTGGCCTGCTGCGTTGCTTAGCGCAATACGGCTTTCCCACAACGGCTGTCGCAAAAGCCATGCGCCGCCGCGATGCCTTGCGAGCACCGAGGCCACATAAAGTGCGCCATGCATGCAAATGCGCGCAAGCACACTTGGTGCGTCGCTGGGTGGGCTGCCTGCCGGCGCGGCCCACCCGTCTCGAGCCTGCGCCGTGAGCGCCGCCGAGAGCCGGCTGATGCTCTGCTCGCTGCCATCGAGATCTGCACCGGGCAAAAACTCGCACAGCGCCGCGCCAAGCTGGTGGGCGTGCTCATAGAGCGCGGGGTTGCCGGCGGGGTTGGTGTCCTCGACGCGGAGTACCTCCAGATCGGCTCCGGCGGGGTAGAAAGGCAACAGGTGTTCTGTAAACAAGGTTTCGGCAGTGAGGCTCATGACGCGTGCCGTGGCCATAGCATTGATGCACCCTGGGTTGGAGTCGGCTATGAGCGGAAGCCGCCATGCAACTTACCCAAGCCGATCTGCGACGCGCCACACGTGCGCATATTATCAGCGAAGAGCAAGCCGACACGCTCTGGGCGTTCTTCCAGAAGCATCGCCAAGCACCGCGCGCCATCGTGGAAGAGAACACCGTAAACTACTGGCTGGCGGGAATGGCAGCCGTCGCGGCCATGGTGGGGGCGATGTACTATGCATGGAGCGACGGTTGGGGCGCCGTCGTGCTGGGTAGTGCGTACGTGTGCATCGCGGCTTGGTTTGGCGAAAAACTTCTGCGCGAGCACAAGATGGAGGGCACGGCCGCGTTGGTGCTCATTCTCGGCATCGCATTTGTCCCGACCGCGCTTTTTGGCTTCATTCAGGGCATCGAGATGTGGGTGCCGGGCGCGCCGTATCACGACTACTACAACCTCTTTGATGGCCGCTGGCTTGCCATGGAGTGCGGCACCCTGGCGGTGGCCATCGCAGCACTGTTCTACTACCGTATCCCATTGCTGGCGTTGCCCATCTTGTGCACGCTCTACTTTCTTGTGGTGGACATCGCGCCTGCGCTGCGTGGCGACCACATGCATCATGCACTGAAGCTGTCCGTGGCCTTTGGGGTGTTGTGCGGCATCGTCGCGCTGGCCGTAGACTTTCGCTGGCGCCGAGACCCGGACTTTGGTCGTTGGGTGCACGCCTTCGGTGCGTTTGCCATCGGCGGCGCGCTAGCGCTTTCGAGCGCCCGAGGCGAACTGCCCCTGGGCGCGGTCGCGGGATTTGGGCTTGTGCTGGCGGCTTGGGGCGGTCTGTTCGCGCGCGGCTCCTATGCGCTCGCTGGCGTCTTGGCCTTCTTCGGCGCCACGGTTTTGCTTGCGCGTATGGAGCTGAAAAGCTCGTCGATGGCCTCGCTTGTGGGCTTTGCGCTGGCGCTGGTCACAGTGGCCCTCGTGGTCGCGTGGCGGCGTCAGCGCGAAGCGATGGCCGCGTGGCGCGTACAGGTGTTGCCCCACTGGCTGCGCCGCACGCTGGGCTCATCCGCGGAATCGGCCTAAATTTTAGCTCTTTTCGTGGGCTCTACGGCCACATGGCGCCCAGATTCCCGTAGCGGTGTGCCGTCACGCTGACAGATTGCTCATTGTAATATGCAAGCAAGTCTAAGCGCCCCACGCCGGTGGGCTTGGCATGCAACACCGACGGGCATGCGTTCACCACCTGCAGGGCTGCCGCACTCAACGCGATGGCCGTCCAAACGCGCTCGACCTCGCCGTGGGCGATGCGATCGGCCCATGCCTCGAGTTCTGCGTCGCTAGGGGCCACAAGCACATGCAGGCTCCTCACATTCGCGACCTCCGCGCCCTTACGCATGAGATGCGCCTCGTGGGCATCGCCCGCAATGGCAAGCAGCGTGCCCCGCAGGCGACGGTAACGAAATACATTGGTCTCGCAGCCGAGATTGCTGGCGTCGTGGTGCTGCGAGAAATGCGACCGATGCGTTTGCGCATAATCGTGTGTCATGTGCGCATTTGTGGCGCGCGCAGGCCGCGTCCACGTACAAAGACGCGCCACGTAGTTGGGGCCGCCCGCCTTGGCGCCTGGGCCCACGGACGATCGCTTCCAGCCT
>JAYWGI010000155.1:0-2672 GCA_043779025.1 Myxococcales bacterium | reverse complement strand
CGGCAACACTCGCGGGTCGCACGAAGCGTGGTGCCACGGTGTCACGGCAGCAGGATGCCCAGTTCTTGCAGGCCCTCATCTGGCGCCGATAGTCGGCTCAAGGCAACAGTCTCATGCTGCCCCCTGATAGCCACCGGCGCGCGCGACAGCCAAGGCCACCCGTACCAGTGCCTCGCTCTCGGAAGCTGGCCCCAGCCGGGCAGCACGCACCAGCTCCTTGGCGTCGCTGAGCACGGCGTACGGCTGACGCCCGAGCAGCTGCTCATAGCCTCGGCACAGGGCCTCCAGTCGCTCGCACCACGCCAAGGAGCCGGGCGCCATCAGTGTACGGTCCTGCACGCCACAACCCAGTCGGGTAGGGTGCCACAGGTCACGTTGGGGTAAATCATACGACCACCCCAAGCTCGGCAGCCAGGGCACGTGCCTTGTTGGAGGCCGTAAGGTTCCGGGCTGCCTGTTCACCGTGGTTCTTTGCTTGCTCCACAAGCGCATCCGCAATCGCCTCGGTCGCCGTGCGGCCATACCCTCGTGCCGAGCGGTGCCCCGCGTTCCAGTAGACCTCGCCCTGAGAACTTAAGTGCACAGAGCAATCAACAACGCCACCGAGCTCATGCGCGACGTGGGCCAGCTTGCGCTCGAGCGACATCTTGGCAAACCCGGCGCTCTTCACGGCGCTCTTCACGGCGTCTGCAACAACGGCCTGCTTCGTCTTTGTCTTGGTCATTTGCTCTCTCCTTGTTTCGCCACCCACTCAAGCGTTGCCGTGCCGGGGAAACGCCCCTCGGTCGGCCCAGTCGTCCTGCGCTCATGCTTCCTCCTTCGCCTCTGTCAGGTTCAGCGGCCACACCAGCACGCGGATGCGTCCCGCGTTCGGCGCCTTGCGTGCTTCCGCTCTTTGCGGTGCGGTCATGTATTTGGTCGCCACCGGGCGCTTGCTCTCGAGCTCGCAAACCAGCGCGTCATCCTTCCACGCGATGCCGTTCAGAGCGTCGAGCACCGACTTCACCAGGTTGTCGATGTCGCCTCGCAGCGCCTTGCCCGTGAAGTGCACGCACACCCCGCACGGCACCTCAAGCGGGACCCATCCTTGAGCAATGGTTTGCGCTGTGGCCACCAATCCCACGAGCCGCTCGAAGGCCCGCGTGCGCTGCGGCGTGTAGCCTCGTGCCTGTCCGCGGAACATGGACACGCGAGGCCGCTCCTTGGCCTGGCCCTTGAACGGCATTTCCAGCACCAGGACTGCGCTCACTCATCACCCCCGAACAGGTCCGGCTGCTTGACGCGTGGTGTCGTTGGAAGCGTCGCAGCGACCGCTTGCTTGGCGTGGGCCACCGCACGCTCCAAGCGCACGCGTGCAGCCTCTGCGTTGCGTGCACGCTGCTCGGCATCAGGGCCCGCGCTCTCGTGTGGGTAGCGCGTGGTCACGACGCGCCCGGGATCATCAGCTGCCGCGGGTCTACGTACAACTCGCTCGTGGTGACCGTAGTGGTCTTAAGGACACGCACCGGCCGCCTGCGTTTGCTCGATGCGGCAAGCGGAAGCTGATACGGCTCGCGCTGGTATCGGTGGCGCAACTTGGCCCGGAGCTCGTCGGGTGACGTTGCAAACTCCGCGACGACTTCAACCACACGAAGAAACTCTGCATACGAGGTGCGGGCCGTGTCCGTGAGCAGCTGGTGGTTGTTGACGTGTTCGCCGGGGTGACGACGCTTGAGCTCGCGGTAGATTTCCGTCGATAGGAAAATCTCCATGAGCTGGCCGTTGATTCTCCGGAGGCAAACCGGGTGACGACCGCTTTCGTAGCGCTCGCCGTACAGCCGAGCCAGCTTGTCGACCAGCTTGGGATAGTGAGCCAGGTCCCATGAACGCACCGCGAGGCTCAGCATCCGATCGACGTGGTCCGCAATATCGCGCAGACGGCGGTCTGCGATGTACCCCGAAGCTTCGTGTATCAGAGCACGCAAGCCCACCGCAGCCATGGCGCGCTGCATTCGGTATGCAGACTGCCCAAGGTGGCGTTGGTCCTTGCGCAGAAGGCCTCCTATGCCCGCCTCCACATACGCTGAAATGATCTCCGTGGCGCGCACCTCAGAAATAGCATCTGCAAAGCCACCTGTTGGCAGCGTAATTTCAAAGGTTGGGTCCGACGATTTGGCGAGCAAATTGGCGGGCAAACGTGCGGTGTATCGGTCCAAATCCCCTCGGTTTGGGTCCGACGAATTCCCTGCGTTTTTGAGGTGGAGCTTTCCTGAAACGCTGGAATTGTTTTCAGCCTTCGTAGAGTTTGGCTCCAACGAATCTTCAGCACTTTCAATGCCGCGCAGTGCCCGAAGGAGGCCTCGCTTAGACACAAACGATCGCCCGTCTTCAGCCACGTAGCAGTCCATAAGCCCACCAAAGAGCTTCCCCGTGTGCGTGGCGCGGATCACTTCGCGCCCCCAACATTCGCCATGGACGTGGCCGCACGCTGCACGAACCACGCATCGATGGCAGCCTCCGGCCAGAGCCAACGCTTGCCCATGTCGGTGATGGGCGCGGGTATCATTCCCGTGCGAATCAGCCGCGGCAGGTTGCTGACGGCCACACCAACAACCTTGGCCACTTCACGGCGCGTCAACATCCGGCTCTTCAATTCTTCTGCACTCATGGTCTTCCTCCTTGGGCACGACGTG
>JAYWGI010000154.1:0-2673 GCA_043779025.1 Myxococcales bacterium | reverse complement strand
TCGGCCATCCCGGCGCTCGAGCACTACACGGCGGACGTGCGGACCGTCACGCTTGACGAAGACGGCGTAGACGAGACCTACACCTTGGGGGACTTGGCAACCGAAGCGATTGAGATTCTCGAAGAGAACAGCGCAGACGACTAATACATGTAAAGCGCATACAATAAGGCCCGCGGGATGCAGATGCGTTCCGCGGGCCTTGCTGCGTGATGGGGGCCTTTTTACTTGGCAGGCTTGAGCTGCACGCGCTCTCCCACGTAGGCACCTACCACGGTGAACATCACGCCGATGCCAGCGAGGATGAAATACAAGAAGGTCGGGAGGATGCGAACCGTCTGGCTGTGAATGAGAATGTAGGTCGTTGGGACGGCCACCAGGAAGCTGCCGATGGCGGGTTCCAAAAAGGTGCGCCCGGGGGAAATCAGGCCAAGCAATGCGCCGCCTACAAACCAAAGGGGAATGCACACCAGCATGCCGCTGCCGCCCTCCATGTCGATGAGGCGGGGCAAGGCCATAGGCAGGCCCAAGATGACGGCTGCCGTGAGCACGGCCTGCACGACGGTGGCGATTCCCACCCAAGTTCCGTTGATACCATCTTGTTGGAAGCGCATGGCACGCAGCTCTTCTTCGCTGCGCTCAAGCTTTCCCAGCGACTCTAGGCTGCTGCCGCAGGAGCTACAGTGGGTGGCATTTACGGTGTTGTTAGCAAATCCGCATGAGTGACAAACGACAGCTTTGGCTTTGGACATTTCTCAAATTCTCCGAAGCCCTAGCGTACGACTACCGGCGCCTCAGAACCAAGTCTTGTGTCGCAATTCTTGTCCGATTGGGCGTATCCCTGAGGTTTGAAGCCATGAGAATTGCCATTGTAGGTGGTGGGGCCGTGGGACTCAGCAGTGCGCTGTGGTTGGCCTCTTACGGCCACGAGATCCATGTGTACGATCAGCGCGCGTTTGGCTCGGGGGCGACGGGGGCAGCGGCAGGGATCTTGGGGGCGCAATCGGAGGGCGATGAGCCACATCAGGGCTTTGAGGCGCATTTGAGGGCGCGCGCGCTGTGGGCGGCTATGTCCGAGTTTGCGTTGGGGGGGGCGAATGGCCTCGGCTACCGCCAATCGGGGCTGCTCAAGCTTTGCAATACCGCGGTTGATGCGCGCTTGAGGGACACGGCGCGCTGGCAAACCGAGCGCGGCGCGCGGGCGGAGCTCTTGTCATCGCGCGCACTGCGTGAGCGTTTCCCGCATGTGGGCGAAGGCATGACGCATGGCCTTTGGTTTGCCGATGAGGCGCAGGTCGAGCCGCCGCTGGTGGTGGAAACACTTGTAAATTTGCTCGTGCAAATGGGGTGCATGCTGCACGAACACCAGGCTGCATCCGCGCTCACGGAGCTTCTGGCGACACATGATCGCGTCCTGGTGGCTGCGGGGGCAAGCGCTGCGCGTCTCTTGCCTGAGCTCGCGGTGCAACCCGTGCGTGGACAGCTTCTGCAGAAACACCTAGCCCATGGCGAACACACGCCCGTGCTTATGTATGGGCATACTTATGCGGTGTCTCGTGGTGATGGCCGAGTCGTGGTAGGCGCGACCGTTGAGCACGGACGAGACGATGTGCAGGTGGATGCGCTCTGCACCGAAGCGTTGGAAGACGCCGCCCTCGCGCTTTGGCCGGCGCTTTCCTCTGCCGCCACCCAACGACAGTGGGCCGGAGTACGGCCCTATGTGGCGGGCGGCCCCGTCTTGCGCGAGGTCAGCGCACGTTTGTGGGCTTCGGCCGGACATCATCGCAACGGCATCTTGCTGGCCCTCGCCGCAGGTGAACAAGCCGCGACCGAAATGCTTGTGCTGCCGCCCGCGCCCCTTGACGCGCGCCGTGCGATGGATGGGCTCTACACGCGTGTCGAGAAGATCAGGCGCGGCTGAAGAACCAAAGGGCGCCCGCCAGAGCAACTAGAATCACGGCCACCACCACGGGGCGCCACGACGAGCGCTCTTCGACCGGCAAAACGACGGCCTCCTCGGCCTGAGGCGCGTTGTAAGTGGGGGTGATCATCAGCGTTGATGCAGCACTGCTTCCAGGTGGGGCAATGCTAATCATTGGGCCCGCCGCCGCAGGCGGCGGAAGGCTGAACTTCTTGTAGCGAACCTGTTCGTCGACGACGGCCTTGCCGGGCTGTTCGGCGGCTTCTACGGCCATGACGATGACGGTGATGTTGTCACTACCACCGGCTGCATTGGCCCCGTCGATGAGTTTGGTGCAGAGCGCTTCTGGGTCGGTGTCACCCAGCAAAATGGCTTCTAGGCCGTCCTTCTTGAGCATGCCCGACAGGCCGTCGGAGCACAGCATCAGCATGTCCCCTGGACGCAAATCCGCGTGGGTCAAATCGACCTCGACGCGATCGGACGTGCCGAGCGCCTGCAGAATAATGTTCGTGTGCTCGTAACTCTCGGCCTCTTCCTCCGTGAGCTGTCCAGCCTCGATGAGCTTGTTGACCAAAGACTGATCTCGGGTGACTTGAGTGACCTGTCCGCCGCGCACCAAGTAAGCGCGTGAATCACCCACCTGCGCAAGGAAGACATTCTCGTCGCGAAACACCGCAGCCGTCACCGTGGTGCCCATGCCCCGCATGTCGCGGTTGGCTGCCGCCTGGTTGAAGATGCGTGTGCCCGCCTCCTCC
>JAYWGI010000153.1:0-7300 GCA_043779025.1 Myxococcales bacterium | reverse complement strand
GCTGCACGGATTCTGCAGTGCCTTGGAGGGATTGGAGGGGTCTGCCGCACGGAAAGTTGGAACTCCACTCAGCGCATGCATGATTGCCCTATGCGGGACTGCAGCTCCACGTTGGTGTTTAATGACATTTGCACGAACAACGCGCGCATCAACGATCACGCGTACAACCCTGTGATTCAGTTTCTGAACACTGTCGGCGCTGCATGCGGCGGTAGCAGTACGGACAATACGCCGCTCGACGATTTCAATGCGAACAACAACTTCCAGAAGACGGGCCACATCACCGCCACGCTCACAGCCCCCTTGGGGTGATGCGCGGTCCACTAAGTGAATTCAATTGTATAGCCCTATCGTACAATCGTGTGCATGAATGCCGAATAGACGAATAACAGCGAGCGGGGCTAAGTTAAACGACATGCAACACCTTAACGCCCTCCTCCTCGCTCTCCCTCTAACGGTACTGGTCGGCTGCGCTACGTCGCCGCCTTCGGCCGAATCTAACCCGCCCGGGGCCTCCCTGGAAGCGGCCCAGCTTGCAACGGGTGACGACGCGGTCGCCGCCCCTCGTCCCTGTCGCTCCGCAACGCTGTTCGCCAAGGATGGGTTCCTGGCAGACGTGAGTGCGGCGCTTGGCATGACGCTCAGCCCGGAGGACGCGTGGGGCAATGTGCGTCTCGGCAAAGTGTTTTCCTCGACGATGGGCTACGGCGGCGAGAACGTGAGCGTCCGAGTAGGGTCGGGCTCGTCATCGCTTGGCAATATTTTTTCGACCTCAGGAACGGATGGCGTGTTGTCGTTTACGTTTGGGGGCGCCCGGAGTGCAAGCGACCAAGTGGTTGCCACGCAGATGTTCGCCGCCATGACGGGCGTGCGCGAAGTGCGCGAGGTGGCGGGCGGTGTGACCTTCCGAACACGTGCCTCCGCGGCCGGCCGCCTTTCCTGCCAGCAGGTGACGACTTCGACCCCAGTCAGTACGCAAGTCTCGTGCACGATCCGTGATATTTTCAGCTCGAGGCTGGAGCTGCTTGATGCTGGGAATTGCGCCTCCACCTACCTCTGAGGCGCAATTGAGCGGTTGTGAGAACGGAGCCGTCACCAGCTTACGCTCGTGGCGGCTTCGCCGTCGGTGGCCGCCTGTTTGTCGCTTGCATGAAGCTTGCGCTCCCGTCCCCAACTCTGCCGCACCCAAGCCCATGCTGGCCCTTGCACGCAGAGGAAGGCTTTGCGCATACCGTGCAAGTGGTTGTCTACACGCGCGTCGGCCTGGGGGCTTGGACGCCTTTGTTTCAGGTCACAGAATGCGGCGTCGAGGGCCGACATACATTGCGTGCCGAAACGTGCACAGAGCTCGCTTCAAGCGTGGAGCTGGCCATTGCGTTGGCGAGCGATCCGGTTCTGGGAACGACCCCCCAAAGACACCGCGCTGAGCACGCAAGATCCCGCCACCCGAGGGCCTGAGGATGAGCTTGCGGTGAAGGAAGCTCCCGCGCAACCAAGAGTTCGTCAGCCCTCGGACGAGCTAACCGCTTGGACGGCATACGGCGGGATGTCGGTGGAGTCCGGGCTTCTTCCGCGTGTCGGCTACGCGGTGCGTGCGGGTGTAGGCTGGCACCGTGCGCACGTGGTCGCTACCAGCGAACTTTGGGCCACTGGCACCGCGACGCAGGCTCTTTGGGGTGGTCGTTTGGACGCGCAGGCTACGGGCGCGGCGGTGCTTGTAGGTTACGGCGCACGCCGTGCGGGCGCGCTTGGTCGGGGCTGGCAACTTGCAGGCGCGTTGCACGTCGGGGGCACGCAGGTTGAGGCGCGCGATGTGCTTCAGGCGCGCGCACTCACGCACCTGATGGTCGGGGTGGGACCGCGTTTTAGCGTCGTGTTGCCTTTGGCATCATGACTAGATCTTGAGCCTATGGCAGAGCTGCAGGTTCATCCTCTGAGGTCCATGTGGACTGTGTACGACCCCAATTCAGGCACCGATGTTCGAGCATGGGAGAGTTCGAGTGTCTCCGTGCGCGCCGGACTTTTCTTGGCGGTGCACTTTCCGTGACGGAACGCTCCGTGCGAAACCAAGTTTCTTTTGCGTCGGGTCATCACGGCCCCGTGAAGGACTTTCGCATGCTGTTTGAACTCGAGCTCGACTTCGTTTGGAACTGCCTCGTGCGTCTTGGCGTGAATCCAAGTCAGGTAGAAGACGCAGTGAACGACGTGTTTTTGCTCCTGCATGAACACTTAGGGGCTACGACGCAACCAGGCCTGTGCGGCCATGGATCTTTGCCTTTGTGTTTCGCGTCGCCAGCGAATACCCGCGCAAACAAGCGCGCGCTGCCTTGTCCTCCTCGCTTGAGAGCATGCCCGCAGTGCAAGCGCTGGGCGCTTCGCCCGAAGCGAACGCGCTTGCCAACGAGTCGTTGATATTGGTGCAATGTGCACTGGATTCTCTTGATATTGAAAAGCGTGCCGTTTTCGTGCTTCACGAGCTCGAAGACATGGCTGCACGGGAAATCGCTGAAGCGCTCGGTGTCCGTCTCAACACGGTCTATTCTCGTTTGCGCTTGGCCCGGTTGGAGTTCGAGCGCGCGATCCGGCGCATGCAGCTCGCCGGCTGGGGCGTGGCAGACTCAAAGAAGGGCGACGTATGAGCGACAAGGACGACCAGCTGTCCTCCGACATACGCGTACATGTGGAGCGTGCGAAGCGCAGCGGGGGTGCGTCCGCCGATGCGCGCGCGCGTCTACAAGCCCGTCTCGCAACCACGGCGTTCCAAGCCTCTCAAAGCGGACGGCCATCAGGGCGCCTAAGGTGGGCGACTACAGCGCGCTCGGCCGGCTTCAAGGGCGCCGCATTGGGCGTGATATTTGGAGCTACTGCAGGCGTCGCGTTCGAGCATGCACGCCTAAAACGCGAGTCACCAGCGCCTCCGGCCGCCGACACATCGCTGCTTGCACGCGCGGACGCTGGTGCGCATTCAGACGCGTTTGTAGCGGAGGTTGTTCTCTCGGATGCATCTGCGAGTCCAACGGACGGACAAGCCCCGCGGTCCTTGTCTGCGCTCCCAAATTCCGGATTGAGTGCGGAATACAACAAAAAGGAAACGCCAAATTTTGGAAACGGCGCGGCAGGCGCTCTTGCGCGGCGACGTGGTCGCGGCTCGGGCCGCGCTGGCACTGCATGAGCATGACTTTCCACGAGGTGACCTACGCGAGGAACGGCAGAGCATTGCAATTCGAGTGCTGATCTACGAACGCCGATTCTTGGAGGCGCGGGAGCGCCTCGCGGCGTTAGCCGCCCAGTATCCTGCGAGCGTATTTGTTCCCGCGTTGCGACGCGCGTCACGCGCAGCCCAGTTGGGGGAGCCATGAGACGCATCGCGGCTTTCGTTTGCATGTGCGGTTCGATACCTGCACTACGGTTTCTTCGCTTGGTGAATTCCGCTCAGACCCGGGAGTCGGGGGCGCTTGGACGGGCGCCGACGGGGGGCCCAATGTGACGGACGCGAGCACCCAGCTACGCGTTCCATTCGTGTATCCGGGCAGCGGGAGGCCATTGGGCGGGAATCGGGTTGTCGCAGCGGGCGATGGCGTGAGCTCCGCCATTGGCGAAGGATACGCTCTGTTTTGCTGGGGACGAAACGATCACGGGCAAGTTGGGGTGGCGGATACACTGCCACACAACGCCCCTCAAGATACATGGCTGCGCGGGGTTGTGCACGTCTCTATACATATGCAGAATACATGCGCATTGTTGTCCGGTGGTGACGCGTACTGTTGGGGAAGCGACGTAGGCGGGGAGCCATCCGCGCTCGGTCCCCGCAAAGTTGTCGTGCCCGGGCCCGTGAGTCTGCTTTCGGTAGCGGGAGCCGGAGGGCGGGCTGCCTTCTTGTTCCTTCTGCGTGACGGGACCCTCTACGGTCTGGGCGACAACACCGACTTTCTTGCGCGTGGGGTTGAGGGACTCTCCGTCTCGTTGCCAGTGCTGCTCCCCAATGTCTTTCACGACGACGTACAACTGAGCGCGTCGGGGCGTCGGGCGTGCATAGTGTCGTCGACCGGGATGCGATGTTGGGGCGCCGATTATGGGACAGCGCAGGAACCGCGTGAACGTCGGCTCGAGAGTGCGCCGGGAATGCCCACCCAAATTGCCATCGCCGAAGATCACGCGTGCATCAGGCTTTCTTCGAACCAAGCTTACTGTCGCGGCGTGAACACTTGCTAGGTGTGAGCAGCTTTTGTGGGAGCGAGGCATTCTACACGACGTCCGTTTCGTTACAGAATGTCGCTGACATTGCCGTGGGGCGCTCTCGCACCTGCATGGTGGCGGGCACGCCCTCAGATGTTTGGTGCTTTGGCGCCGCTGGCGCCGCTTTGAGGCCTGGAGCGGGCGGCGATGCACAAGCTCCGCGTTTGGTATCGGCGCTGCCGCCAGGGGTGCTTCAAGTCGCGGTAGGCGTTGGCCACGCATGCCCATCAGTGCAGAACGCAGGTATCTATTGCTGGGGAGACAGCCAGAACGGTGAGCTCGGCCGCGCCAAATCGGGGTCGGACAGCACACCAGGCGAAGGGCTGCATTGAGCGTAGTCAGGCTCGTGGAGCGCGCGTCGCCCGTCGCGCCAGGTTGCCGATGGCTTGCATCCGGAGGCGCCGCCAAAGCCACCAAGCGTTGAGGGCACACCCACAAGCTCGTACCTAAATTCTCAAATTCATTGTTTTTTCGGATTTTCGCTGTTCACATCAAGTCCATGCGCAGGAGCGCAGTGCTCTTGTCTGAGGAGTCAAATTCAAATGAATGCAGTTTCAATCTATCGCGCCGCGGTGACGACAGCCCTCTCGGTGGTCGCGTTTGCCTGCTCGTCGGACCCGGCGTCGCCCGGTGCCGTTAACTCGAATCCTGCGGCCAGTGATGGCGGCGGGACGCCACCGCTGGTCAACGATGCTGGCGGTGGCGTAAAAGGCCTGAGCTGTGCCTCCTACGGCTTCTGCAACTCCTACAGCGTGCGGGAGTACGACGTCGCCCAGCTGCCCACGCCTGCCGGCGGCAAGATCGTCGACGGTCTGTATCGGATTGGGTACACGCTGAAGGTCGATGGGATGCCCGGGACCTCATCGCGGGGGGGCTACGCAGAAGACGCCTATCTCATCTCCGGATCGGAATACCTCTTACTTGGCGCTGGCTCGGGCAACAGCGGGGCACTGTCTACCAGCGGAACAGAACTCACGATGAGGTCGCTCGAGAACTGCTCCTCGTGGACCGCCACTCCAACCAGCGGGACGCTTCGAGAACCCTACACAACGCCTTACTCCGTGGACACTACAGGCAACTTGCTTGTGTTCCAGTCGTACACCAGCAGTGGATTCAAAAAGACGAAGGTGTCCGTTTATGTGCGTGTGACAAGCCTTTGCAAAGAGCCCGCGTCGGTCTCTCAGACAAACCCAGGCGATTCGTTCTCATCGAGCGTGACCAACAAAGGATGTGCTGAGGCGAGTGGCCCGCCATCGCAGAGCACGTGTAAGTATGTGCACGGCGGCTGAGCGCATCGCCACTCTCACACAATGCAAAGAGGGTGCAGTACTCACGTACTGCACCCTCTGCTGTTTTCATCTGAAAGCGCTCTATTCGGCGGCGGCCAATACGGCACCGCCGCCCATACGCTCCGCATTCGTACCCATCTCTACAGCATCGACGCTGGCGGTGCTGATGTCCGTTGTCTCCGTCCAAGGGCCCGGTCCTAGCTGCTTGGTGCCCCAGGAGGGAATAAACGGGACCACGGCGTACTGCTTTAACCAGTACCACCAAATGCTTTTTACGTTGCTTTGGGGCTGCGACAAATGCGCCACCTTGTAGTGTTCTACCTTGAGCTCGCTCCAGTGCTTGTTTGGAAAGTCGTGGTGGGCTGAATGATACCCATTGTTGAACAGCAAGAAGTTCAGAATCGGACTCGTAAAGCTCCTTGAGTGGTCATACTTCGAGAACGGGTCCATATTCACATGCTGCTCGTAGTTGAAGAGCATGAGTGACCAAAGCGCGATGCCTGCGGGCAATCCGCAAGCAAACAACCACGTCACGAATCCCGTCTTCAGCCCATGAAGCGCAAGCGCAGCAGCAAGCAAAACCGCCTGACCACCAAAACAAAACACGTATTGCATCACGATGCGCCTGTAGAGCTCGCGGTTCGTCTCTTTTGCTTTCGCAATGTACTCCTTAATCGGCGTCGCCTGATAATACGACGACACAAAAAAGTAGCTGAGAGCAACAAGCACATTGTGGCTTCTGGTAAGGCGCCACGTGATGGTCGCATCGCCCGGCCTGTTCACGTACCGATGATGATTCAGGTTGTGCGTGGGAATCCACCCAAATACCGGGTAGCCGTAAAATATCGACAAAATATTGGCAAAAATGCGGTTGTCGCCTTTGTCGGCAAACGTCGGCTTGTGATTGTGATTGTGCGCAATGACTCCGCAAGTGATGGCCAAAAAGGCACTCACCCACCACAAATAGGGCACCAAACTCGGCTTCCAAAACTGCAAAGCCACAGTGCCCGGTGTGAGCACGTAGACCCAAAACAGCGTTCGATAGTCGGCGGAATGTTTAGGCTGAAGCAGCATAAACGCGTGTATAGCAGCAATACTTGCACGAGGCACAATCCCGAAGCGCAGCTCGATGAATAAATCCTCCGCGGCGCACCAACATTCCCTTGCCGGCTTCAAACTTCACCGCTATGTAACGCAGCCCGCCATCTCCAACCCCTGGAGAGGCGCGCCTGCACGCAATGTCCTCAGAGTCCCCAATCACCATCGCTGACGATCCAACCGTTCAAGGGGACTTGCTCCCATTGCCCGCGGGCGCCGATTTGTCGCAAGTAAACCCGGAAACGGGAGCCCAACACATGGGCTACGAGCGCTTCGTCTACGCAACGTTCCTTTTGGGCGTCGCAATAGCCACCTTGTTGATAGCCAAGCTCGTCACCTCGTTGTGGACAGTAGCTTGGCATTACAAGCCCGCCATGGGCGAGCCACGCGAGGTCGTGGCCGATGTGCTCGCGCTGGGCATTGCCCTGTACATCGCATACCGCATCTACGTGCGCGAAGAAGCGCGTGTCTTTATCGAGGAGGTGGCCGAAGAGCTTTCTTTGGTCCACTGGCCTAGCAAACAAGACGTGGGTAACGCCACGACGGTGGTGATTGCGACCACATTGGGCGCAACCGTATTTTTTGGTGCCATGGATCAGTTCTGGCGCTTCGTCACCGATAAAATGTACGGAATCTGAGAGGCGTTCGGACAATGTCGAAGAAGTGGTACGTCATCC
>JAYWGI010000152.1:0-2690 GCA_043779025.1 Myxococcales bacterium | reverse complement strand
GCGTCGTTTACTGCTGCCCAGCGTCGCCCACCACTGCGGGCACTATTGGCACCAGCACCTACAGCCGTGCAGCGAGCGCAACATCCACAGGAGTCGTACTTGCCAGCGGCACCGCGACGGCAACAGCGCGCATGGTGCTGCGCATCAACGGCGGCGGCGGCGGCCTCGTAAGCGGCGGTCTCGTTACCTTCGAGACTTCGCTTGACGGCGGCGTCACCTTCTCGCCGACTGGTGGAGCTAGCGCGTCAGCTACTGTGAATGGCGTCACGTTTAGCTTTGTTGGGCTGTTCTACGTTGGCGACCAATTTCGGATTAACGTGACCGCGGGCGTCGCTGCAACCGGCGGAACAATTGCCACCCGCGCAAGTGGCCCCGTTTCAACGGGCACGGTGGTGCTTTCCGGCCCTCCAGCCGACTCCTACGACGCCCGCATTCAGGCCACTTCGACGGGCATTGTGGAGTCAGGCACGGCGCTGCAGTTCAAGTACAGCCTTGATGGCGGCGTCTCGTTCTCAGCGGCCGTCTCGGTCCCAGGCTCAGGCGTCTACGCGCTTGGCGGCACGGGTCTCACTGCCACGTTCTCGGGCGTGCTCAACACGGGCGACATGCTCTCGGTGTCTACCACATCACCAGGCTATGGTTTGGCCGAGGCGCAAGCGGCCTTCAGCGTTCTTGAGTCACGCTCCAACCTGTTCGGCATCGTCCACTTCGTGGGCTCCGCTGTAGGTGCCACCACGGCGCTCGCTGCCACGGCAAGCGCTGGCTTTGCAGTAGGTGCAGCCTCCATTGCACAAGGCGCCACGGCGCGATTCCGCTTCACGCGGTCATTCACAGACGCATCAAACTCGACGGACAGCGAGCTCATCAGCGCGTTCCAAAACGTGGCTGCCAATCGCCTCAGCGTCGGTGCTGGCTTAGCAGACCTGAACTCCGCGCTCGACGGGCGTTCAATGAAGGTCAACGCGCAATGGGTCAACGTCGCGCGTCTTGCCGCGGTTCCGCTGTCCGAGTCGTCCGCGTACGTGGGTCGCGGCGCGGTTCAAGGCGTGACCAAGATCTACCGCGACGAGTCGCTGAGCCCGTCGCTTGACGGCGCTCGATTCGTGACGCTGCGAACCTTTGCAGGCTCGAACGGCTTCTACATCACGCGACCGAAGATGATGGCCCTGCCCTCGTCGGACTACACGCAGGCACCCAACTGCCGCGTGGTGGACACGGCCTGCGCCATCACACGCACGGGCCTCCTGCCGTACCTGAACGGCAACGTGCGTGTTGACCGCACGACAGGCTTCATCCTGGAGCAAGAGGCGCGGCAGATCGAAGTGAACATCGAGTCGCAGCTGAACGCGGTGCTGCTCCTTCAGCCCGACGTCAGCGCCATCACGGTCGTGCTCAAGCGCGACTGGGACATCCTTCGAACCAACATCATCAAGGTGCGCATTCGCATCGTCCCGCTCGGCCGTACCGAGAACATCGAGGTCGACATCGGCTTCACCAATCCGGCGCTGGGAGCCTGATGATTTCCACGCGGCTTAACACTTACGAGGCACGAAAATGGCACTAGGCCCCACGCTTATCAATGGCTTCCTTTACGACCACTCACAGGTAGAAATCTCGGTGCGCGGCAAGCGCTTCTACGGCATCGGAGAGATCTCCTACAAGACGAGCCTGGAGAATCAACAGGTCGGCAGCAACGGCATCATGGGCCCATCGGGGCAGACGCTGGGCACTGGCAAGTTCGAAGGCAGCATGAGCATGTCGCTCGTGTACGCAAACGACTTCCTCGAAGAGCTAAGCAAATGCGACGCCTTCATGATGGAGCTGTTCGACGTCACGATTTCGTACGTGCCTGTGAAGGCTTGCGGTGGTGGCTCATTGCTGAGCAGCAGCAACGTCAAGCCGCTCACTGACGTGCTCTACGGCTGCCGCATCAAGGGACGCGACGACAGCAGCAAGAGCGGGGCCGAAGCCAACATGGTCAAGTTCGACTTGATTGTGAACGGCATCACCTACAACGGCATGCAGCCCTTCCCGGGCGCCAAGCCAGGCACTGCGGGCTGAGCTGAAGCCCGACTGATTCGAGGGACACAGGGCCGCACCGGACGCTGAGAGGCGTGCACCGGAGAGCGGCCTTGTGTCGTGTGTCTTGCACCCAACATTCCAAGGAGGAACGTATGTCTGAAACCAAATTTCGTCGGGCAACTGACGCAGAAATTGCAGCGCTCAAAGAAGAGCATGGGCCGCTCATCTACGGCATCGATGTGGGTGTGAAAATAAAAGCCCTCGGGCCTGATGCCCAGGTGATTTTCCGGCACATGAACCGGATGGACCGCGCCTACCTGAAGCAGCTGACCGAGCGTGCGGACGCCAACGCCGACGAGATGATTGCGCAGCGCCTTGTCATCTATCCGGACGTGGGCACGTACAACCAGATGGCGGACATCGCCTACGGCATCCACAGCACAGTGGGCTCGCAGGCCATGGTTCTCTACGGGTACGTGGAGCACGAGGCCGCAAAAAAACTGTAGAGCGCTTTCGCGAGGCGCAAGACAACAACTTCGCGGCCGCCCTTGCGGTGCGCTCTCTGGCCCTGGGTGAGGACACCGACGAGGCCACGGTGGGCGCACTGCTTGTGGCCGAATTCTTTTCAACCGTTCGTGCGTTCGTCCGCAAGTGACGAGCGAGGAGGC
>JAYWGI010000151.1:0-7369 GCA_043779025.1 Myxococcales bacterium | reverse complement strand
GTGCAGTTTGCATGCATCTTAGATATGGCGAGTGCCAGATGCACACGTCCTCAGCGCGCCAGGCGAATTGCGCGATGCGACCCCCGGCCCGAACACACGCCGCGTCATCCTCGGGGTAGACGAGCGGGATGCAATGATCGGGCACGCGCGCGTAAAGCGTGGGATCGATATTGCCAGCGGACAGTCCGTGTCGGACCAACACCAAGGATTCAAGCTCTGTGCTCATGAGGGGTACACGGTGTATAGCCCGAGGCCAGCATGGCGCAAAAGGTCTCAAAACATCCCTTCCTTCCAAACACCATCGCGCTTGGGGTGGATCGCTTGTGGACGCGGGACATCTACTACCGCGTACTTGCCGGCTCTTGGTGGCATATGGCCCTCACTGCCGCGCTCGCTTTTGTAGGCATTAATATGGCGTTCGCAGCTGCGTATATGCTCGTCCCCGGCGCCATTTTGAATCTGCAACCAAGGTCCTTCGAACAGGCATTTTTCTTTAGCGTGCAGACGCTCGCCACAGTGGGATACGGCAATATGTACCCCGTGCTGCGAGCGGGTCACTTGCTGGTCACGGCCGAGGCGTTTTTGGGAATGTGGGTGACCGCCCTCATGACCGGCTTGGTTTTCGCCAAGTTCTCGAGGCCCACAGCTCGTGTCACGTTTTCGAGGCATGCTGTCGTGCACAATCGCGATGGAGTTCCGCATCTGTGCTTCCGTATGGCCAACACGCGCCACAATACGTTGGCCGAGGCCCAATTGCGCGTCACGATTCTCACGCGGACGGTTACAAAAGAGGGCGAGAGCGTCGCGCGCCTTACAGAGCTCCCGCTGGTGCGTGATAGGTCGCCCATGTTCATCTTGTCGTGGCTCGCGATGCACGAGATCAATGAAAAGAGCCCGTTCTACGGGTTGAGCACGAACGAGGAGATCAAAGATATTTCCTTAACGCTCAGTCTCTCGGGGCTAGACGAAACCCTGGGACAAACGGTGTACGCAAGGCATCGCTATGAGTCGGCGGATATCTTGTGGGGCGCGAGGTATGCTGACGTGATTCGTGTGCGCGAGGACGGCGTACGCATTATCGACTACGCGCACTTTCACAAAACACATCCGGCGCGGCTCCAGGGAGCCGCGCCGGATGAGCGTGCTGCAGCCGGCGCTAGCTAAAACACATAGCCAACGAAGGCGCCAAGTTTGGGCGCGCTCAAACTTAGTTTTTCGTCGTTCGACGTGATGGTCTGACGGTCCCAACGCACGCCGGCTCCGACAGGGCCATAATGAATCGCGCCTTCGATGCGATGCTCACGGATCAAGTACTCACTCGAGCCTGTGCCCGGAATATAGATGTACTGCACATGAGCATCCATGTTCTCGCCAACGCGCACTCCTCCGCGTAGGCCCAAGAGCAGGTAAGCAAAGCTCTGGGCACCGACCATGTCGGGGTCGTACTTAAAGCCAGGGCCCGTCAAGAATGTAAGACGCGCCGGAAGTCCAATATTGCCGTGCAAAACGCCGTAGGTGAATGCGGTGTCTAGACGGAATGCAATGCCGCCGTCGCTCTGCGTCCCGTCGCTGTAGGTACGACCGCTACGGAATCCAAGCGCAGTTGATATCTCGCCACCGAGGTGGGTTTTGAACATCGTCTGGTTGCCAAAAAAGCCCCAGTCAAACCCAATATCACCGCCATTTTTGGTGAAGTCGCGGTTTGCGGGCCCAGCGGCTGGAGCGCCGGGCGTCGTGCTTGCAACAGCGACGCCAACGTCCGACCCAGAGCCAAAAAAGCCGCCCAGCGTGACACGCCCAGTATGGTTGCCGTAAAGCTTTTCTTCGTCGTCTTTAAGCGAATCTTCGGCGAATGCCGAACCGCTCAGGGACAACGCTGCCAACACACAGAAGGTTAGGTACTTGTAACTCATTGTCATTCCTCCTGTGCGCCCTTAGAAGCGAACACCTAGTTCGGCTTGGTAGCCCAGTTTGCCATCGGAAAACCCGAAGCCACCCAGTACGCCTTGGGCCTTGATGTAGCCGCGATCCGTCAGGTGAAAGTATCCGCCCACCTTGAGTGGGCTGCCGTAAAGCTCACCCAAGGTCTCTCGGTTCTTAGCGCCAGAATCGAACAGCGAGGCGATGTTGATGTCCCACTCTATAAGTGCATCCGCGAGCGGAAGAATGGGGATGTGCGCACGCGCGGCCAAGCCGACGCCGGTGAAGGACAATTCTTTTGGCGCGTCCTTGCGCGTCTTGTCGTCCCAAGTCACTGGAGATGAGATGTACGCACCGTAGCCGCCCAAGGTGAGCACCGCGGGCAACTTGCCGATGTATCCGAGCGGGATATCGCCGCCCATCATCACTTCAAACCCCGACCCCGTGCCTCCGAGGCCAAAGATATTCGAGGAGTAGTACGTAAGCTCGGTTGTGTACTCACCGCTAATCGCGTCTGACAGCATCTGCGCCTGCGCCTGGCGTTCGGCGCCCGTCAGCGGTCTGTAATAGTCTACGCGGTAGTTGTAGCCACCGCTGGAATGATAGGACGACCCTGCATACCGACTGTTGCTTTGGCCAAGGGCCACCGCGATGGTGACTGCGGCTTTCGAGATGTATCCATGGTGCTCGAGCACACGAATGCCGGTGAGCCCGGGCGTGGATGCGCCCTTCGCAAAAAGTAATCCGCCACGACCCGCTGTGACGCCTAGCTCGTAGTATCGGTCAGCAAAACGCGCAGTTCCTGTCCACAGAGGCTCACCCGCGGGCTCGTCTTCTTCGGTGACTTTGGTCGTGACCTTGGTGAGGGGCAACGCGGCGGCAGGTGCTGGCGTCGTCGCGGCCGGCGCTGGGGTGACTGCGACCGGAGCGGTCACCGCGCCTGCAGAGCCTGCAGATGCCGAGCCGCCGCCACTGGCGGTCCCGGAGGCGCTCGCGGCGGCCGCGGGGGCGCCCGTTGTGGCCGGAGCGACAGTGGTCGCGGTAGCTGGCGGCGACGCGCTCGCAGAGACCGCAGCGCCAGGCGCTCGCGACGCCGTGGCGGTCGTCGTGGCTGGAGCGCCAGGTGCAGTTGCCGTTTTGGCGACAGGCAGCGCGGTCGCGGCCGCAGCTGGGGGGGCGCCCGCGGCAGGCGTTGCGGCGGGCTTCGCGGCCGGGGCGACCGGCTTGGTTGCCGCGGCGGGCGGCGGACCTTTGCCAGTGCCGGCCGATTGCGCCTGGGCGCGGTGTGCCACCGACAGGGCGGCGAAGACGAGCGCGATTTGGGGGACTATGGAAGTCACCCACCGTGTTGAAAAACGCATTTATCCTCCGAGGGCGCGGGCGCGACGCTAAGCTGCGGCGCAAACGCTCGCCAAGGCTACGGCACCGGGCCCTGTCGCACCAATTCTTAAGCGATGTTTTTTTGCTACGCGCAATTTTTGCGACATCAGAACAGGCACACGCAAATCATGTCAGCTGGGTCGGTGGCAGGTGCCCTGTCTCGTTGTACGAGAGCACCCCGGACGCGCCGTCGTCGCGGATGACGAGGCGGGTAATGCCGGTGTGGTTGGTTGCGAAACGCAACCAACGAGTGACGGGGATGCCAAGTGCCCGGCACACGAAGTAACGGATGATGTTGCCGTGGCACACCAGAAGCTCCGAGGTGTTCTGCGTGGGTGTGCTCGCGAACTGCGCGTAAGCACGCTCAAAGCGAGCGCGATCTTCCGTAATGGAATCGGTTGGGTAGCCTTTGGCGCGCGACGGGAATCCCTCGCACAGCATGTCGCTCACGGCGAAATCCGAACGCACGTGCTTTCGCACGATCTCGGCTGTTTCACGCGCGCGAATCATACTGCTCGCGTAAAAAGAGTCGACACGCTCACGCGCGACGGCGCGTCCCACGTGGTCGGCTTGTGTGCGCCCGAGCTCCGTGAGGCGTAGTTCGCTGCCCTCCTGCATGTCGTACTGGCCATGACGCACCATGATGAGAACGCGACGTTTCACCACGCGCACGCTATAGGAATGCGCTGCGGCTTACCACCCCGCATGTGGTCAATCACACGTGAATCCGGGCGCGCCACGCCACGCCACGCCTAAAAAATAGTCGCGAGCAGTTGCCGGGCCACAATGGCAAGCACTTGCTCACGGTCGCGTTCGGTGACTTCCGAGAGGTCGACGACCTTGCTGGACTGCTTGGTGCCTTGCTGAACTTGCACCGTGACTTGTTCAGGCCGCGCACAATCGGCAGAGGCCAGCGAAAGCATCGGGCTCCCTGTGCGCGCAGCTCCGTTGATCAACAATCCGGGGTAATCGCCTGCAAGCTCCGTACGCAGGGCCGGAGTCAGGCGGCCCGTCGACCAGGCCGCATCGGCACAGCTTTGCAATCGGGTGAGCAACTCGATGCGACGCGCTGCGGCGGGAGGGGCCGTCCAACCTGGCATCAACGCCAGGTCGCGCATGCGTGTGGCTTCCGCCCGAACAGGCTCCGAAAGCTCTCCTGCCAACGCACGCTCAAACGCATGCGACGCGCGGGCATTGTCACCGACGCGCAAGTACACTTGACCCAACGTGAATGCAGCGAGCGGAGCCCGCGCATCTTTGGGGTAGGCCTCAAGTAGTTGCCGCAACGGACGTGCCGCGTCCGACGGGTGCGGCGACAACCGCGCCGCATCTGCCTGTGCCAAAAGCTCGCCAATAGATGCAATCTGCACATGCTGTGCCGGCTCGTTGGGCACGGTCTCGCCGAGCGTCGTCCCCTGCCCCGCCCCCTTGCGAACCGAGGGCGCAGCCGCAGGACGAACAGCATCTGGTGAACTTGGTGCCACGACCGCCTCCGCGCTCGGTTGCAAACGTACGTCTACATGGCCACCAGCCAGCAAATTCTCCACCCCGTGCGTGACGCCTTCGCCGCGCACGACCACATGCCCTCGCGACACATCGACCTGTACATGATTCGCATCCCGCTCCACGACAAAGCTTGTACCCACCACCTCGACAACCACCGGGCCTGATTCGATGGTCCAACGACGCGGGCCGCCCGGGGTGATGTCATAGGCCACACGGCCTTCGGGCTGGCGCAATCGCACCTCCCCCGCGCCGTTCGAGAGGACCTCCAAGGTCGCGCCATTCGCGAGCGTCAGCGTCGTCCCGTCTGGAGCCTTCATGGCGAGCTCGCCGCCTGAGGCGTGTGCGCTATGCAGGGAGCTACCATCGCTCAAAAACAATGGGCCTATCGCCGTCGCAACGGCGGGCGACTGCACGCTCTGCGGCTTGCTCCTTACCGCCACCAGCACCGCGGCGGCGGCCGCGAGGCCCATCGCTGAGACGGCCCAAACACGACGCCTACGATCCATCGGAGCACTTTGGACCGCAGCGCGAACATTGCGCCAAATGCGCTCCTCGGTGATCTGATCAAGATCCTCCCGCAGATGCGCTTTGAGGGGTGTGCGTAGCTCGCTCATTGGCGTTCGTCCGAAAGTTGAAGGTTCATTTCTTTACGAATTCTGTCGTCAGCCGAGCCAATCCAGCGCTTCACGGTGGCGAGCGAGCAGCCGCAATGAGCGGCCACAGCGTCCAGGTCTTCGTCGTCGATACGACGCAACATCCACGCGATGCGGTGGCCATCGGGTAGGCCTCTTAGTACCGAGTCGAGGCGCGCCAAGTCGGTCCGAACCTCGGGCGATGCATCGGGCGCGCTCAGCTGCGCCAAGCCCACTTCGTCGTCATTCCCGTCGAGGCCAAACGCGCGCGCGACACGACGACGCGCAAGCTTGCGATGCGCCTGGCGCACCAAAATGGTAGTGAACCAACCGCGAAACGCAGCCGGCTCGCGAAGCGTGGGCAGTTGCTCAAACGCGAGCACGAACGCGTCCTGCGCGACGTCCTCGCCGGCGTCCTGCGTGCGCATGAGGCGCCTGCCCAAGTTGACTGCGTAACGCACATACTTGCGGTACAGCTGCTCTTTGGCCGCGAGCTCGCCAGCGCACGCGCGCCCAACGAGCCCCGCGTCCTCCTCGCCCACGGACCGCCCATCCACGGGCCCGGGGGCCTTGGACGGCAAATCTTTTCCTCCGCGAATGACGGTGAGCGTCATCCCGCTAGAGGTCCGGGCGGAGGGGGCAATTGAAAGCATTCATAGGGAAGAGCCCTCACCCGATGGATTCGGCTCATCAGCCAAAGGCACAATGGCGGGAATCCCTGCAGGAACCGCAACCTCGTCGTCGGCGCTGAGCTCGACGGCCGCGCCCTCGTAGGCGCGCACGCCTTCTGGCCCCACCATCACAAGCTCGCCTGCGCGCATCTCCAAAACCTCTTTTGGTGCGCCAAATACCTGGGCGGCGTTGTCCAAGACCAAGGCCTCCCGGAGTACCTCATCGGCGTGACGCGCGAACACGATGCGCATCGACTCGAGCACCGATTTGGGCACATCGTGCAGGTCTTTGAGGTTCTCAAAAGGCACAAAGCAGATCTTGATGCTCCGGCGCTGGGCCGCCATGAGCTTCTCTTTGAGCCCGCCGATGGCCATCACGCGACCGGTAAGCGAGATCTCGCCCGTCATCGCCACATCACTTCGCACGGCCACCTTCAGCAGCGCACTTGCAAGCGAAGTCGCCATGGTCACGCCCGCGCTGTTGCCGTCTTTGGGGCTGGGGTCTGGAAAGTGCACGTGCACGTCGAACTTCTCATGAAAGTCCACTGCGATGCCCATGCGCTCGGCACGTGAACGAACGTAAGAGACCGCGGCCTGCCCGCTCTCCTGCATCATGTTGCCCAGCATACCGGAGACCACCACCTTGCCCTTGCCGGGCAGCACCGCCACCTCGCACACCAGCAGCGCACCTGTCACATCGCCGACCACGGCGAGGCCATTCGTGACGCCGATGGTGTCCACGCTGTCCTTCTCGCGATCGAGATTGACCTTCGCGACACCCAGGTAATCGGACACATCGGCGGCGCGTACGACAACGGGTGACTTATCGCCTGTTTCGACGACGCGGCGCGCGACCTTGCGCGCAATACCGCCCAGCTCGCGCTCGAGCGAGCGAACGCCAGCCTCAAACGTGTACTCGCGAATCACACGGCGAATGGCGGCGTCCGTCATCATAAGCGCGCCCTCTGCAAGACCGGCATCTTCGCGCTGCCTAGGCGCCAGGTATTTGACGGCGATGGCCATCTTCTCGGGCTCCGTGTAGCCCGACAGGCGAATGATCTCCATGCGGTCTTGGAGCGGCATTGGGATGGCCGACTGGGAGTTGGCCGTGCAGATAAACATCACATCGGAAAGATCGTAGTCCAAGTCCAAATAGTGGTCGTTGAACACATGGTTCTGCTCTGGGTCTAAGACCTCGAGCAAGGCCGACGACGGATCGCCTCGAAAGTCCGAGGCCAGCTTGTCGATCTCGTCGAGCAG
>JAYWGI010000150.1:0-7382 GCA_043779025.1 Myxococcales bacterium | reverse complement strand
CGCGGGTGCATGCGAGGCCGATGCCTCGGTTGGCGCCGGTCACAATGGCATATTTTGTGCACTCTACACTCATCTGGCAAGCTCCACGTAAGCAGACTCCGGCACGTCGCCGCGCGCCGCAAGCGTGCGTACGCGCGAGCCCTCAGCGCATTCACCCGAGGCCACCATGCAACCATGAGAAAGCTCAAGGCAGACCAATACGCCCGAGGGATTCAGCGAGGTGAACAACGCATCGGCGTAGTCTGCAGCAAGTGTCTCCTGAAGCACCAGGCGAGCCGCAAGCTTGGACAACGCACGGCCGTAAGCCCCTAGACCAAGAATGCTTCCGCCCGGCGAAAGCCACACCGAGGCCGTTCCGACGGCCGGCAGCAAATGATGAGGGCATGTGGTGCGCAGCTGCAAGTCGCGAATCACGATGCGATCGCGCGAGCTGGTCGCCAGCACGTCCTGCGCAAGGTCTGTCAGCGCGTCATAGTTGTATCCCGCGCACAGCACTTCCGCATAAAGTCGTGCTACGCGGGCGGCGCTTCCGTCAGTCTCGGCGCGGGCCGATTCTGGCAGGTTGAGCGCCCCGAAAAATACTTCTAAGCCCGCTGTGGCGCGCGCTATGTTCACTGAGCCCTGGTTCATGTTGTGGCGACTCTAGCCCCGAAGCGCACGCGCTTGCAAAAGCGTTTGGCGGGTTTGTAGGAGTTGCTCCTAGCCCCTGTTGGCGGCTTGCTTCGCCCTCGGCGAACCGCCTACAGTAGAGCCCATGACACTTCGCTCCCATCATCATGTACTGGCCCTTTGCACACTGGTCGTCACGGCAGGGTTCGTGGCCTGTGGCACCTCCGCCGCGGTCGCCACCCCAACGCCAACAAGCGGCTTCGACGCAGCCGTTCCGCCCAACGATGCGGGACCACTCGACAGCACCACGCCTGCAATCGACGCCGGCGCGGATGCCGCCCCGCCCCAGTCGCCTGAGATGCGTGCGCTGGTGGAGATTGAGGACCAGCGCCTTGTGGGCGATGCACGCTTGCTCGCCTACATGCGCAGCACCGACCCGGGGCTCCAGCGCCGCGCCATCGAGGTGGCCGGTCGCAACGTAGACCCGGCCGCGCTCGCCGACATTCTCGCCCGCGTGGTGGACGGCGCGACGCCGGAGCTTCGTGCCACGGCGGTGTGGGCGACCTATGACTTCGACAAGGCCGCCGTACGTACGGCCTTGCTGTCCCGTCTTCCATCGGAGTCCAACTCCAAGGTGATCGCGCAGATCTTCTACGTGCTTTCCAAAGTGGCCACTGCAGGGATTGTTCCGGTGATTGAAAGCACCCTTGCACGCGACAGTTCACCTGAAGTGTTGCGTGCAATTTGCTTCGCCATTCCGCGTATGATTGATGCCGCGGCCATCGCCCCAACCGAAGTGGTAAGTGAAGCCGCGTTTGCCAAGTTTTGGAATGCGCTGAGCGACACCACACTCACGGCCGACATCCGCAACCAGGCTGCGAAGACGGTACGCTACCTGGTCAACGGCGGCGCGCGTGCCAGCTTGATGACGCCGGTGCGCGCCGATCAACTCACGAATCGCTATTCCGACTTCAGGGACGAGGAAGTTCGTCTGCATCTCGCCTCGAAGCTTCGAAATCTTGGGACGCCAGCGTCCCTGGTCACCATGCGCGCAGTTTTCACTTCGGACCCAGCGCCGGGTGTACGTGCGGGGATGGCCTACAAGTTCACGGAAGAACAGTTAAAAGCACCTGAAGTTTTGCGAGACTTCATCACAGTGATAACGGGCACCAACATCGAGGCTGCGATCAACGCAATGCGCATGTTGGGGTACTATCCGCCCGCCGATATGACCACGCACAAGCCGGCTCTGATCGCGGCCTACGAAGCGAGCTCTTCGGCCTGGTACAAGGCCGAGCTGCTGACGATGTTGCACTGGGCCGACCCGACGGGCGCCGAGCGCCGTGAGGACTTTGCCTTTACCGGCACCCAAGACGTGCTTCAGGCCTCGGCCATGCGCTTGGTCGCCGCGCGCGAAGACGGCTCCAGATACGGAGCCATCCTGTACGAGACCGCCAATGACACCAGCTTGCCGCGCATGATCGCAGCCCACGAAGCCATTGGCAGGTTGATACCAGCATCGGTGCTCAACGTTGCCGAGGCCAAGACCACATTGCGTGCAAGTTTGGCGAGTGGCAAAGAGGCGCGGATTCGCGCGGCTATCGATGCCGCTGGCGCGCGCGAATGGGACGACCTAATGCCTGAGATGATTGCATCATGCACTGGACAGCCCTACTACATGCGCGTCTCTGTGCTGAAGCTGGCAGAGAAGTTTAAGCGCCCAGCCGACCTCGCTTGGGTCGACTCCTTCATCGAAGCGGACGAGCCTTGGGTGGGGCGCGCAGCAGCCGCCGCGCACTTGGCCATCAAGGGCGACGACGTGAGTGCGCGCGTGCGAAAGTCACTCAAGGTGCGGGTGGCCACCCCCACTGACGCCGAAATTGCCATCGCACAGAACGCCAAGATCGAGTTCACCACCACGCGAGGCACCTACATTATGACGCCCCTTCCCTACGCGCCCGTAGCCGTACGGCGCTTGTACGAGAGCGTGCAAAAAGGCGAGTACAATGGCCTGCGCGTGTACCGTCACGAGCCCGGTCAACTCTACCAATTTGGCTCCCTCACTTACTTCGACACGGGCAATACGGCAAGCATGTATCCACGCACCGTAAAAAGCTCCGCTTTCGCGAATACCAAGGGCACCATTGGCAACGGACGACAGGCGGATGCCGACGATGAGGGAAGCACCCTGTTCGTGAACGTCTTCGCCAACGAGTGGATCGATTTGGACTACACACCTATCGGTGAAATCACCACGGGGCTCGACGTCGCTCTACGCACTGAGATCGGGGATACGATTGTCAGCGCACGTATCCTCCCGTAGCGCTGACGACTCAATACTCATGCAGCGGATCGGCATCGGCATCGGCTAGTACTCACAATATCACTCGCCACTTCGGCCCTTCGCCAAACTTTGGTGTAGGGTCGCCTTTGCCGTGACCATACGCCTCTACAACACCCTCACCCGTTCCTCCGAAGTCCTCACGCCGCTCGAACCGGGCCACGTGCGTATGTACCTGTGTGGGCTCACCACCTACGATCATGCCCACGCCGGCCATGCCCGCACAAATGTGAGCTTCGATGTGCTGGTGCGCCACATGCGCGCGCGCGGCCTGCGTGTTACCTTCGTACGCAACGTGACTGATGTGGACGACAAGATTGTCAAACGCGCGGCAGAGCTCGGAGAAGCGCCCCTGGAGCTGAGCGCGCGTATGAACAGTATCTGCCGCGCGGAGCTCGCAAGCGTGGGCTGCGGCCTTCCCGACGCAGAGCCCAAAGTCTCCGAGAGCATAGGCGACATCGTGAGCGTCATCGAAAAGCTCATCTCCAAGGGCCAGGCGTACGCGGCCGAAACGGCCAAGGGGCGCGATGTGTACTTTCGTGTGAGCTCCTTTGCCGACTACGGCAAGCTGTCCGGCCGCAAGCTCGATGAGCTCAAAGAGGGCGCGCGCGTGGAGGTCGGTGAATTCAAAGAGCAAGCTGCCGACTTCGCACTTTGGAAGGGGTGCGGCGAGGGCGAGTGGGGCTTCGAGAGTCCCTGGGGCAAGGGCCGCCCCGGTTGGCACATCGAGTGCTCCGCCATGGCCCACACGCACTTGGGCGCAGAGTTCGATATCCACGCGGGCGGCATGGACTTGATGTTCCCGCACCACGAGAACGAGATCGCCCAGAGCGAAGGTGCCTTTGGCGGGCAGCTCGCGCGTATCTGGTGCCACGCAGGGTTCCTGGATGTGGACGGCGAAAAAATGAGCAAAAGCCTTGGTAACTTTGTGACCATCAAGCAAGTGCTTGAGCGCAACGATGCCGAGGCCTTCCGCTTGTTCTTGTTGGGCGCCCACTACCGCGGGCCGCTGAACTTCGATGTAGAGACCGACGAATCACGCGGATTCAAACGCGTGTACTTTCCAGGCGTCGACGAATGTGAAAAGCGTGTTGAATACATGTACATGGTGGTCGCACAATTGCTCGCTGCAGCGGGGAGCGCCAAGCCCGAGATCTTGCCGCGCATTGTGAAGCAGGAGCTGGGCTTCAAAAAGCTCATGGACGGGCTGCAAGAGCGCGTGCTTGCGGAGCTCGATCAAGACTTGAACACTGTGGGCGCCATTCGCGAGATCGGCGAGGCTGTGAAGGCAGCGAGCGAGCTGCTAGTCAAAGAGCTCAAGCAGTACAAGAAGGACGACGGCGTACGCGCGGAGTTACCCGCGGCCTATGGTTATGCGGCCCAAAAAATTCGCGCAGCAGCGGCCGCATTGGGGCTTTTGCAGGACGGCCCGGGGGCATTCGAGGCGCGCACCCAGACCAAGCGTCTGGCCAACCGTCAGCTCGATGCTGCCACACTGAGCGCCAAAGTCGACGAGCGCAAAGCTGCACGCGACGCCAAGGACTTCGCCCGCGCCGACGCCGTGCGCGCGGAGCTCGAGGCCATGGGCGTAGACCTCTTCGACGGCCCCAACGGGACGACCTGGCGCGTGCAAGCGTAGCGCCCGCACAAGCCGTTCAGAATCGCGCGTGCAAGCGTAGCGCCCGCACAAGGCGTCCGTGGACAGGGGCAAGCTGTCCGCGGACAGCGTTTTTTCGTTGTAAATTGTGCCGTTTTTGCGTTGGCATGCTTCGTGCTCGAGGGCGAGTATGGTCGCCCTCTCACACCTCTTGTTCGCCGCGCTGAGCCTGGCTGATTGGCAAGCATCGGCCACCGATGCGGCCATGCGCGCTGCGGGCTTCGACGCCATCGAGCGTGAGGCACGCCCGGGCACGCTGCGCTGGGGCCTATTGCTACCCAACGTCTCGGTGTCGTGGGCGGCGCGCGATCTTAGCCGTGTCCCCATCGACGAGAGCAACAGGCAGGCCTATGCGAGTCGCGGAGAAAGCTGGCAACTGCACGCATCTTGGGAGCTGTCCCGCTTGGTGCAAAGCGACATCTCCTTGCCGTGGGGGCATTGGCAGCTACAGCTGTACGAGCATCGGCGCCAACTTCGTAGCGAGGTCGCACGCGAACTCGCACGCGCCTGCGATGGGGGTCTGGAAGCTCAGGCTGGGCGCATGCAGCTGACGGCCCTGACGGGAGGCTGGAGTGCGCGCTATCCGCCGCCTGGTGCTTGCGCGGGCCAGCAGGTGCCCAAGTAGGGGCAGTGCAGTTGCTCGCAGCGCGGACGGGCCTGAGCCGAAAACTGGCTCAGGCCTCGAGCGCGGGCCAACCCATCGGCGAGCGCCAAGAGCTCCGCGCCCTCGCAATCGCTGTCGGGAGCGCGATCGCTCGGCGGCAAGAACTGAACCTCACCCTTGCCCTCACCCAAGAATGCCACCCCAGCTCGAATGCTTGGCGCATCGGGAAAACGCTGACGTACCGCATGCGTGTAGACCCCAAGTTGAAAGGCGTGCAACTCAGCGTGGGGCCCGGCGCCGCGCTTGTAGTCCACGATCTCGATGCTGCCATCCGGGTACTCTGCAACCAAATCCGCAGTCCCTCGCAGCTCCAAACGACGGCTGCTGCCACCGTCGACGCCCAACACGAACGACAGCTCACGATGCAGCACGGCGCCGCGCGCTAAGCACGAAGCTGCAAACGGCCCCGAGGCGAACGCGAGCAGCGCGCCGAGCATGGCGGCGTGCGCCGGGTCGTCGGGCACCACGCCCTCACGCGCGAGCAGCGCCTCCAAGGTGCCGCGCTTGGGCGCACCAAACTCCAGTGCGGGCAGATGCTCCAGCACGCGGTGCATGATTACGCCCTGGTGCGCGGCGTCCCCTTGTGGAAACGCGGTAGTGGACCGAGGTGACTTTGATTCTGACGGTGCGCGCTCTGTCGCATTTTGTGAGGTGATTTTCGGAGCGAATACGCCGCGAAAAGGCTCCGCGCTGAGCACGTGGCGAAGCTGGAACAATCTCTCGCATCGCTGAAAGTCACCCAACGCAGTAGGTGCAATCTGCATATGATTCCACGTGGGCGTGCCCGAATAGACGCGCGGAAGCATCGCGGCCGCAGAGACCTCCAGACGAACCTGCGCCTCAGCCTCGACTGAGGTATCTTCTATGCGCACCAATCCGGCGCTCGCGAGCACCGACAGCGCAGCCTCATCGCAGGGCTTGACGCTCTTCTTGGAGGCTTTCTCCGTTGGTGCAAGCCCCACGAGCGTAAGGGCATTGCGCGCTCTCGTCACGGCCACATAAGCTTTGCGCGCGTCCTCGTCGTCACGGCGCCTCCCAGACTCTGCGGCCACGTCAATCATCGAAAGCGGAGCGTAAGGGCCATTCTCCGAAGCCCAACGCGCAAACAAGGTGGCGCGCTCTAGGCCTGGGGCGCGCGCCACCGTCCAGCCTGCCGCATCACCGCGCGAACGACGTGTAGAATAGAGGAAGTAGACTGCCTCGAAGTCCAAGCCCTTGCTGGCGTGCACTGTCATCAGCTGCACGGACGATGCGACATCGGCTCCCGCACTTGCCTCCTCCTCCGCAGTGGCACGATCCCGCTCGCCCTGCATACGCGCAACAAAGTGCGCCACGCTGCTGTCCTCTGCGGCCGCGCGAAGAAGCTTGCGCAAGTTTGCGAGCTGCTCCGCCCCATCCGGCAATTGGACCAGCACCCCATCGAGCGAAACGGCTCGCACCAACGCATGAAGCAGCACAGAAGGCTTGACTCGCTGCGCAAGATCGCGCGCTTCTAGCAGGGCCGTCACCGTACGTGCATAGCGCATGCACTCATCCTCCGCCGTGGCCAACTGCGCCAATCCGGCCACATGTTCGACGGCGAGCAGCGGGCCCCGCCCCGCGAGCGACACCAAGTTCATCAGGGTGCTATCAAGCAACCCCGTCGCTGGCCCACGAAGCACCGCCAATATGGCCATGCGGTCATCGAGATCTAGCGACGCCCGAAGCAGGGCGAGGGCGTCGGTCACAATCTGTGTGGAATAGAATGCACGTGCAGTTTGCACAGACGGTATCCCGCGATCGCTGAGCGCGCGTGCAACAGGCGCAAGATCGGCGCGGCGGTAGGCAAGCACAGCCACCCGATCCGGCGCTACGCCGTGCTCGCGGAGATCGCGCGCGATGGCCACCGCCGTGGCCTTTGCCATGCCGGGCTTGTCTGCCGCTCGGAGCCAGCGGGGCTCGGGTGAAGGCCTTGCAGGTGAAAGCTCGGGATACAGCAAGTCGTCGGTGTCGGGCACGTAGCGCACGTCGGACGCACGTGATGCCGTGCCCCCGGCGTCGTGTTCGTCGCTCTCGCCAGCCGCCAAGTCGAAGCGAACACGTGAGAACGCATTGGCAAAATCTAGCACTGC
>JAYWGI010000149.1:0-2708 GCA_043779025.1 Myxococcales bacterium | reverse complement strand
CAAAGATAGCCAACAACAACCCGCTGTCACAGAGCAAACCCTACGCCACCGGCGTTGACAACGCAGGCGTCTCTCTCGCCGACGGAAGTATTGACCGGCACTATGGATTGGTCAGCAGCTCCGACCCGGGATTCCCAGGCCCCAACTCCTTCGTGATCGACAACGCCTACCCCATTCCTCCATGGGTTGCGAACTCCACCTCGTCACGGTGGACGGGCGTACAGCCCAACGGATCGAACGGCGCAAGTGGCGGCGTGTATACCTACAGACAAACGTTCACCATCAATGGTCTTTCACCGAGCTTTGCAGACCTCGCCGGCAACTGGGCCTGCGATGACACGTGCATCATCAAGCTCAATGGCACCACGGTCGTTACCTCTTCCGGGTTCTCAGCTTACACGGCATTCAGCATTCCCAACGGCTCGCCGTTTGTAACCGGCGTCAACACATTGGACTTTATCGTGACCAACAGCGGTGGAGGCCCCACGGGCTTGCGCGTCGATGGGCTCACGGGCTCCGTATTCTCGAGCACGCCGACCCAATGCACCACAACACTTCCACCGATCGGCGGAGCCTTGGGTACGCGGGCTTGCACAAGCGGCGTCTGCGACAACACGGACAACAAATGCGGCTACGCCGTAGGCTCAGGCCCTTGTACGGCGGGCAATGCGGCCACCGTTTGCCGCACGGGCACGTGCAGCGGAGGCGTGTGCTCTGGCACCTGCAATGGCAACTACCAATCCGGGACGAGCAGCCCCTGCGGGGCTACCAATCCCATCTGCAGCGGCTCCACGTGCGTAGCCGCCACTCACGCGGGCTGCTCTTAACAGCGCGCTCTGACGACTACAATGGACGCGCGCAAGGGTTTATGGCCCGTACAGTAATGAAAGTATTTCGCAACGAATCGTCACGATGCGCACTCTGGCGCTCTCACGAACGCGTGCATACGCCAATCCCCAGCGTAGGCTCCAACACACATTTAGGCAGCTTGCCTCCGCAGTCTTGATCGCATTCGCATGCGTCGGAGCAGGTATAAGACTTGCTTGCATCTTGCACGCAAAGGCCGCTTGTGCACATGTTGCCCTTGGTGCACGGAGCTACCCCATTGCGCCCGGCGCCTGGCGCGCCCGGAGTGCAAACAAACGTCTCGTCTTCGCAATACGTGCCGTTCTCGCACTGCCGATTGTGCACGCAAGGTTGCCCCTGCACGAGGCCAACCTCCGGCAGGCGCGGCAACGTGCCGGCATGTCGTTTGCAGATGCCGGCACCCACGTCACGACCAACGGCCGCGTCGCCGCCATCGGTCGGGAGCACAGCGGCGCCCGGCAAAACCGCAGTGCCGGAACCGTTGAGATCGGCTTGCGACACCATCTTGCAGGCATCAGCAAACGCAAGCCCCATCATGCAAAGTGCAATATACACAGATCTCATAATTCCGAGCTATAGCACGCGCTCGCCCAGCAGCGGGCGCCTCACGTACCCGGCGAGGCAGGCAGGACACCGACGCACCTCATTCGAGCACACGGCCTGGCGATCACGCTGTTTCAAGTGGCGACAGGTGCGCGCTCCGAGGTACCTCATGGCGACCTATGTCCGATGTTTCCCTGAACCCCGCTCAAGCCAGCGCCGTCGCGCACACCGATGGTCCGCTGCTCGTCTTTGCGGGTGCTGGCTCAGGCAAGACACGGGTGATCACGTACCGCATTGCGCACCTGCTCATGAGCGCCCAGGTGCCTCCCTACCGTATCCTGGCGGTGACCTTCACCAACAAGGCAGCCAAAGAAATGCGTGAGCGTCTAGGCCATATGCTGGGCGAGGACATCGTACGTGACTTGTGGGTTGGAACCTTTCACGCCACCTGCGCCAAGTTGCTGCGCAGCTACGGCGAAGCTATCGGCGTGCCGCGCAATTTCTTGATCTACGACGGCGGTGATCAAAAATCTTTGGTCACGCGCGCAATGCGGGAGCTAGGCCTCGACGACAAGCAGTACCCGCCCAAGCAGCTGCTCTCAAAGATCTTGAGCGAGAAGCAGGAGGGCCGCGGCCATGCAGACGTAGACACGCGCCGCCCCGACGGCCGCGTGCTGGCGCAAGTGTTCGAGGCCTATGAGGCCGCGCTGCAAGCTGCCGGCGCCCTAGACTTCGAAGACCTCATCGTCAAGACCCTGCAGCTTGCGCAAAGCCCCGAGGGCGAGGGCTTGCGCGCAAAGTTTCGCTACGTGATGGTGGACGAGTTTCAAGACACCAACGCCATCCAATATGCGCTCGTCCGCGAGCTCTCCCGCAGCACCACCAATCTTTGCGTGGTGGGCGACGACGACCAATCCATCTACAGTTGGCGCGGCGCCGACGTGCGCAACATCCGTGATTTTGAGAAGGACTTCCCGGGCGCGCACATCGTCAAACTCGAGCAGAACTATCGCTCCACGGGCAATGTGGTTCAAGCTGCGCTGGGCGTGGTGTCCAAGTCGCGCACACGCGTGCCCAAGGAGCTCTGGACGGACAAGGAGGCCGGCGCCCCCATTCGCATTCACCCCGTAAGCGACGAGCGCCAAGAGGCGGCGCGCATTGTGAGCCATGTGCTTCAGGCGCGAGACGCGGGGCGTTCGCTCAGTGAATTTGCAGTACTCTACCGCATTCACGCCCAATCGCGCGTGCTCGAGGAGGCCCTACGCCAAGCCTCTTTGCCCTACGCGATTTTCGGTGGG
>JAYWGI010000148.1:0-2710 GCA_043779025.1 Myxococcales bacterium | reverse complement strand
CCAAGCCCAACGACATGGACGGCGACGGCAAAGCCAACTGGCTCGACAGCGACGCCGACGGCGACAGCTACCTCGACGGCGCCGACGGCACCAACGACTTGGACAACGACGGTACCCCGAACTACTTGGACAAAGACACGTGGAATGCCGACACGGACAAGGACGGCGTGCCCGACAGCACCGAGTGCAAACTCCCGAATGGCACGGAGAGCTGCGAGGGCGTAGACACCGACAAGGACGGCACGCCTGACTACAAAGACACCGACGACGACGGCGACGGCGTCGACACCAAGGACGAGCTCGCGCTCGGCGACTCGGACAAGGACGGCCTCCCCAACTACAAGGACGCGGACGATGACGGCGACGGCATCGACACCAAACAAGAGATTGCCGACGCCACCAAGGCCCGCCTCAGCGACGACGTCGATGGCGACGGCAAGAAGAACTGGCTCGACACCGACGCCGACGGTGATGGCATTCTCGACGGCGCCGAGCGCACCGACGCCGACAAGAACGGCGTGGCCGACTACCTCGAGAAGTCGGGCATGGGCCTAGGCGTCGCACCCGACGCGGGAACCGTGCAGAGCGCACAGAGCGGTGGCGGCGTGGCCGGTGGCGGCATCAACTGCAGCGCGGCACCGAGCGCAGCCACCAGCGTGGGCTTGCTCGTAGGCCTAGGCGTGTTGCTGGGTGCTGCGGCGCGCCGTAGCAAACGCACCAAGCGCGAGGCGTGATCTCTGGGAGCTGAGCGAATCCGCTCGCAGAAAGGCCCTGCACTCTCACGAGTGCAGGGCCTTTCTGCTTGCTTCGGCTTGAGCATCATCACTCCGCGCCGCTTAGGCCACGAACTAATCCGCGGGCTTCGGGTCGGGCCACAACCACTGGTCGAACTTGTCTTTTTGCAGATGCACAAGCGCGCCATCAAACACCACGCGACCAGGCTCGTACACCCCCGCGCGCTTGCGCAACTGGATGGCCGCTACATGAGCGCCGGCGTCCGGCACTGGTTTTGAGTCCGTATCGCCCTCGGCAACCGCAATCACCTTGAGACGAAGGTAGTCGTTTTCAGGTTTGGCAATGGTGCGCAAACGAACAGAAAATTGCGCGCCTTCTTGGGTCAGCAGCACGGGGTAGCCGTCCTTCGTTGGGGACCCCACCTCGATGCAGGTGCGACGCTCGGTAACGAGTCCAAGCTTGCTCACTTTTTCATCCGCGCAGTACTTGCCCATCCGTAAGGAGGTATCGAAGTCCAAACCGCCGGCCAGTGGCGCAACCGGCGCTGAGTTATTTTTTCCGCAGCTAAAAGCCGCAGAAACAAGAATAAATACTGCTAAATTACGTTGTGTTGTCTGTGCTGAAGTCGTCATCGCGCCTACGTTATCCCACCAATTTGATCCACTTTCTTTCACTTCTGTATGTGGCTCCCTTATCGAAGTGTTGTCCACAGATTCTCCAGAGCGTGCAGCCACAAAGCACCGCGATGACCCCAACCGATGACCCTCAAAATGGGGGCCCACAAACCCCCAAGACGGAGTGAGAACACGATGAGCTTTCCGATCGATTTCAGCGACGACACCCACGAGTACCAGGCCCGCATCAAAGTCATCGGCTGCGGTGGCTCGGGCGGCAACGCCGTCAACACCATGATCAACTTCGGCCTCGAAGGCGTCGAGTTCATCGCCATCAACACCGACGTGCAAGCGCTCAACGCCAGCCTCGCGCCCACCAAGCTCAGCATCGGCCATCAGATTACCAAGGGCCTAGGCGCAGGCGCAGACCCTGATCGCGGTCGCAAGGCTGCACTCGAAGACGTGCAGCGCATCAAGGAGCTGCTCAGCGGCGCCGACATGGTGTTTGTGTGTGCGGGCATGGGCGGCGGCACCGGTACCGGCGCCGCTCCTATCGTGGCGCAAATCGCACGTGAGGAAGGCATCCTCACCGTGGGCGTTGTGACCAAGCCCTTCTTGTTCGAAGGCCGCCAGCGCACGCGTCGCGGCGAGGCTGGGCTCTTGCAGCTCGCCGAGCACGTCGACACACTGATCACCATTCCGAACCAAAAATTGCTCATGCTCGGCGACGAGGACTTGTCCTTCCTCGACGCCTTCCGTAAGGCGGACGAGGTGCTGTACCAAGCGGTACGCGGCATCAGCGATCTCATCACTCAGAATGGCATCGTCAACGTCGATTTTGCCGATGTCAAAACCGTGATGAGCAACATGGGCCGCGCGCTCATGGGCACGGGCTACGCCAAGGGCGCCAACCGTGCGCGCGCCGCGGCCGAGATGGCCATCCAATCGCCGCTGCTCGACGATATCTCGGTCGATGGGGCCACCGGCGTGCTCATCAATATCGTCGGCGGCGCCGACTTGAAGATGCGCGAAATCCAAGAGGCTGCCTCGCTCATTCAGGAGATGGCGCATGAAGATGCCAACATCATTTTCGGCGCAAGCATTGACGATTCGCTGGGCGAGAGCGTTAAGGTCACCGTCATCGCGACGGGCTTCGACGTGATGGAGGAGCGCGCTCCGGTGAGCTCACCGGTTGCACGCCCCACGTTCTTGCGCGACTCAGCGCCTGCTCCCGCACTGCGCGCATGGGCGGCACCACCACCTTCGTCACGCGACGTTTACCTCGGCCAGGTTTCGGCGCCGCGCCGCAGCGTGCCCGTGCAGGAAACAGCGCGCTACGCAGCTGCACCCGCAGCGCAACG
>JAYWGI010000147.1:0-2712 GCA_043779025.1 Myxococcales bacterium | reverse complement strand
TGCGCGTGTTGGTCGTGGCCGTTGCGGTGAGCGTGTTCTCGTCGGTGAAGTAGAACTTCTGACCAGGCTTGGCCGATGCGGCGTTGACCACGAAGCCGCCCGTGCGAACGTGAATCTTCTTGGCGCCAGCAGCGCCGCCCGTGTTGTCCACCGTCTCCAGCGCATAACCAAAAGCGAACAGCGTGGCGTCGCTTCCCAAGGCGTTGCGCACGAAGGCGTCTGCCGTGCTTGCAGCCACCGCGGCGCCTGCGTAAATCTTCACGCCGGCGGCCACATCCAGGGTGTAGTGCGCGCTCGGGTAGTTGCTGTCAAATCGGATTTCAACTGCTTTGGTAAGTGCCATTGTAAGTCTCCTAAGTGCGCCGGTCCGGATGTCCGCACGGGTCGCGATGGCCAGCGTTTATGCTGGTGCAAGAATAAGTTAAGCTAAGTGTAAGAACGGGGATTCAGAGCGGGCGAACGGATTCGCCGCGCAGCTGCATAAGGATGGCGTCGACGGCGGCATCGGCCTTGGTGGCGACGAGTGCGGGCTGCATCACGCGCGTGGGGACCGAGCGTTTCTTTTGCTCGATGTACGCCTTCACGTAGCCGTCGCCCTTGTCCGTGCCGCGCAAGGTGTCTGCGTCGCTCAGGGAGATGGCCTTCACGCGCAAGCCCTCGGTGATGAGGCTCTCGCGCAAGGCCACACGGCCAACCTCTTTAGCAGCGGATAGCTGCACCTTGAGCGCCTCAGCCTCGCCCGAACCGTCGACAAGGGCTTGGATGGCACCGAGCACTTCGTCGTCGCTTGCCGAGTCGTCCAGGCTGAGCGCCGCGCGCACATCCATGTCGAACTTGTCGGGCTCGCCCATGTCCTCGGTGGACACGGGGGCCACTGGCACCTCGGCCTCCGCAGCGACAGGCTTCTCCTCTGGAGCGGCCATGTCTGAAGACGCGGATACGCTGGGTGCCGCTGCCTCAGGGTCCACTGCTTTGCCGGCGGCTCCGAGCTTCTCCTCGATGAGGGCCATGATTTCGGAAACGAGTTTGGGGTCTAAGCTCATCTTGGTCTTTCCTTTGGCCGCGAGCGGCGCTTGTGTACGTGCGGCCACTGGTGCCGCCTTGGCAGCAACGAGCGGCGTGATTGAATGCATCGCCGGGAAGTTGGTCAGCGCGACGTTGGCCAGGCTCACGACGGCCGTCTTGTCCGCGTTGTCGACGCCGAACAGGGGCGAGAAGAACCGGTATTCGCCGGCTTTCAGGTACTCGGTGGCGCGCGCCGTCCACTTGATGCCCGTGGCGTATAGGCCGTCAGCACGCAGGGCGAGGTGAAACCAGCCGGCCGCCGGGGCAACTCCTCCGCTTGTCACCTGGTGCTCGTAGTCGATGAAGGGCTGCGTGTTCTTCGTGGCCCAATCGCGTACGATCTTCTGCGCCGCGGCACGGGTAAGCACGAAGGTGCCCTTTTCGCTCTTGAACTTGCCGATAGGGAAGATGCGGAACTCGCTCGGCACCGGGCGCGCGGACGAAGCCGCAACACTCAAAGCGATGAGGTTGGACATGGTCATTGCACGCCTTTCTTTCCGGACTCCGCAGCGACCTGGCGCTCGTATTCGGCCCAGATTTCCTTCGGATAGTCCTCGGGTTTGGGCGCCCACACGTGGCCGGCATGGCCGAATCCCTCAGGCACCTTCACCGAAGGCGGCGACGCGGTAACGCCGATGGCCTTGGCCTCGCGCTCCGTCAGCTCAATGACGATCGATCTACAGCCAAAGTGAAGTGGAATTGAATGTGACGACCACCAAGGGTGCGAAGCAGGGAGCACCGTGCCATCGCACGCTGCACACACTTCGGTCGTGCGGTCGTCACCGACAGCATCGAACTTTAAGTACGTCACGGGCACCGTAGGCTTGCCGCCCTTGGGCTGCGTGTACACTTTGTACCCCTGAGTGCGCCCGTCGGTGAGCGCGCCAAAGACGAAGGTCTTGGCAATGGCCGCCGTGCGGGTCGCTTCCTTCGTGGCCGTTCCAAGCCAAGCGCCGCGAACGGTTCCAGGCAAGCCGGTCATCAGCGTTGCGAGTGGCACGCCGGCCTTCTCCGCATCCTCGAGCGCCTTGAACACGCTGGCCACCAGTGCCATCAACGCGGCGGGTGCGATGACAGCCGCGCGCTTGCGCGTTTGCTCTGACACGTCGAGGCGCTCTTGCGGCGTCAACGTCTTGCTAAGCTGCTCTTCGTAGAACGCAACGGCGTCGTCGACGCGCTGCGGAGTGGGCGCTGTGTTGGCCATCAGCCTGCAAGCCCCCGCTGCGAGTAGAGTCCAGCCAAGTGCGCAAGCTCGCCCGCCTTCGAAAGTTCGGCCGTGAGCGAGCTGGCGTCCGTGCTTCGGTACAAGGCCAGCACGCGCGCCTTTGCGTCTTTGTAGTCCTTGGCGCCGTCCAGCTCGCGAAGCACCATGTCGACGTCGGGCTTCAGTACCTTTGCAAGGTTCGCGCGTGTTGCCGATACAATCTTGTCGCTGTAGTCGATAGCGTCCAGCGCGGCGGCACGACGTGCGTGCAATGGTGCAATGGTCGCGGGCCCAACGTCAGCAGGCACCGGCGACGTAGCGCCGGGCGTGGCCTCTGCAGCAACCGGTGTGCCTTCAAGCACCACGGGCTGTTCGTTGGCGTCGACCACCGAGGCCGCCATCGGAACGCCCATGTCGGGGCCCGCAGGAGCAGGTGGCTTGGT
>JAYWGI010000146.1:0-2712 GCA_043779025.1 Myxococcales bacterium | reverse complement strand
GTCGTTGCGGCCATCAACGCTGTGACTTGCGATGACATCAAAGGCTGGTTTTTTCACGCCGGATACTGAAGCTCAATTCAACTGGAAACCGCTCTAGGTGGGCCAGCTCGGCGGTTGCTTCAGCCGCTCGGCAAGTGCTGCCACCCCTTCCGGGGAGCCCGCATGTTGGCTGTACGCGAGCACGGGAGGCGCGTCCCCAAGGGCGGCGCAAAGCCGCGCATATGCGCGCTTTTGCATGGCCAAGCGTTCCTCGTAGGCCAGCACTTCGGCGCGTGCGGCGCTCGCTTCGGGTGCGAGACCTTGTGCATTCTGCACGTGTTCTTGCGCGGCTGCGTCGAGGCACTCCGGATAGGCTGCGTTGACGACAACGCCAGCGAGCGGAAGCGCCAGTGTGCCGCTCAGTTCGGCCACGAGCTCCAGGGTTTCGGTGACGGGCATCTCCTCGGCCAAGCTTACGACCAGCACGCCTGAGCGAGCCGGGTCACGCATCATCGAGAGCGAGGCCTCTGCGTCACGCCGAAGTATGCCTGGCGGGGCGATGTCACAAAGGATGCGCGGTACACGCATCATGTCCAGGCCGTGGCCAGTGGCGGGGGCGTCCACGATGACGATGTCGAAGCGCGGCTTGCCATCGACGGCAAGTTCCGTGGTGTGCCACCAGGCTTTGCCCAGCATGGCCCACTCAAAGAGGCCGGGGATTGCGCGCAAGAAGACGCGGATGTACTTGTTGTCGAACAGCATGCGGTACAGCGTGCGCGACTTGAGCGTAAGCACGCCGTACTCTTCGAGCGCGCGCTCGGGGTCGATGTTCACGGCCCATACGTTGGGGCCGACTTCGACGAGCGTGGGGCCCACGGCGCCGCGCCCAAACAAGGCGCCCATGCGATCTTGCGTGTTGCACATAGCCAGAAGTACCCGCTTGCCTTGCCCCGCAAACAACTGCGCTAAGGCCGCAGAAACAGTGGTTTTTCCCACGCCGCCCTTGCCGGTGACGATAAGCAGTTTGCGGTTGGCAAGTTGGGCAATCGCGGACATGAACAGGCACGGCAATACCACAAGGGCCGATGGCGCGGGCCATTGCCGGTGCAGTAAGGTAAGTGCCACTCATGCTCCGCATACTTCCTCTTGGCGGCCTCGGCGAAATTGGCAAAAACTGCATGGTGCTCGAGAGCGAGGGCGAGGCCATCGTGGTGGACTGCGGCGTCACGTTCGGCGGCCGTGAGTTCGGTGTGGATGTCACGCATCCGGCGTTCGACTGGCTGCACAACTACCGAGGCAAGTTGCGCGGCGTTGTGCTCACGCATGGCCACGAGGATCACATCGGAGCTGTTCCCTACTTGCTGCGCGAGCTCGACGTGCCGGTGTATGGCCCGCCCTATGCGATGAAGCTGCTTCGCAATCGCGAGGACGAGCATCCCGTGCTGCATCATGCCTCACTGCACACCGTGGAGCCCGGCGCGGCCATCACGCTGGGGGCGTTCCGCATCTCGCCCATACGCGTCACACACTCCATCATCGACGCCACAGCGCTGGCCATCGAGACGTCGGCGGGCCGCGTGGTGCACACCGGTGATTTCAAAATCGACGACGGCGACTTTGGCGGGCAGAGCTTTGACATGGAGGCGTTCGCAGCCCTGGGCAAACAGGGCGTGGACTTGCTCATGTCGGACTCGACCAATGTCGAGCGTGAGGGCCGTAGCGTGCGCGAACGCGACGTGCACGCGCAGCTCGAGCGAGACATCGAAGCGGCGCGTGGCGCGGTGTTCGTGGGCTTCTTTTCGTCCAACACGGCGCGACTTGATGCGTTGGGAAAGATTGCCGAGCGCACCGGCCGCAAGCTTGTGCTCCTGGGGCGCGGCATACAAAACCACGCCACGGTGGCGCGGGGGCTTAAGCATTTGTCGTGGTCCGAAAGCCGCGCGTGGCCGGAGGATCGCGTGGCTGAGGTGGCTCGCGAAAAGTTGCTTGTGCTCTGCACGGGCACGCAAGCAGAGCCGGGCGGCGCGCTGGGTCGTTTGGCGGCGGGCAGCCATCGCTACTTGGATATCCGAGATGGCGACACCGTTCTGCTCTCGAGTCGCGTCATCCCAGGTCATGAGCCCGAGGTTGATTCGATGCTCGACAGCTTGATTCGACGCGGCGCGCGCGTGCTCACGCCCAGCACGCTCGATGCGCGGCACGCCAGCGGACACGCTTGTCGGAGCGAGCAAGCGCAGATGCTCGAGCTCTGCGCGCCGCGCACCTTTTTGCCTCTGCATGGCCGACTGCGCCACCTGATGCTGCACGCCGATTTGGCCCGCGAGCACGGCAGCGAGGCTTGCGTGGTGGAGAACGGAACCGAGGCGCAGCTTACGAGTTCGGGTCTCACGGTGGCCTCGGACTTTGCCAGCGGTGAGGTGCGCACGTGGGCGACGCGAAAGGTGGAGAACCTGACCGTCAGCGAGCGCCGCGCGATGGGTTTCGGCGGCGTGGTGATTGTGGGCGTTGGAGTGCGCCAAAGCAGCACAGTGTGCGAGGTGCTCGATGTGCAGTCCCACGGCGTGGCTTCAGACAAGGGCGTGGCCAATCTGTACGCGCAGATTCGCCGCGATGTAGAAGCGGATTTACGTGCCTTGGTGCACCGCGCCAGCGATCAGGAATTGGGGGTATGCGCTGTGCGGGGTGCCCGTCGCGCGGCCCAGCGGGTGCTTGGGTTCAGACCCGAGATCGTGA
>JAYWGI010000145.1:0-2714 GCA_043779025.1 Myxococcales bacterium | reverse complement strand
GATTGTGGGCGGTGGATTCGGTGGACTTACGGCAGCCCGCGCCCTTGCAAACGCCGCGGATATCGCGGTCACGCTGATCGACCGCGAGAACTATCACTTGTTCCAGCCGCTGCTGTACCAAGTAGCCATGGCGGGCCTGTCGCCCGCGGAGATTGCAACGCCCATCCGGTCCGTTCTTTCCAGCGCCAAGAATGTGAAGGTCCTTCTTGGTCAGGTCACCACCATCGACATCCACGCGCGCACCCTAACCATCGCCGGCGATGTTCATACGGACGAACAACAACTCTCCTTCGATACCCTCATTTTGGCAGCCGGCGCCAAGACCAGCTACTTCGGTCACGACGAGTGGGAGAAGAACGCACCTGGCATGAAATCTATCGAGGATGCCATCGAGGTCCGCCGGCGCGTACTCACCGCGTTCGAGTCTGCCGAACGCACGGAGGACCTTGCCCTGCGCGCCAAGCTCCTCACGTTTGTCGTGGTGGGCGGCGGCCCTACAGGTGTCGAACTGGCCGGGGCGGTGGCCGAATTGGCGCGCCGGGTATTGACCCAAGACTTTCGTGCAGCCCACACCGATATGGCTCGCGTGGTACTGGTCGAAGGCGGGCCGCGTTTGCTTGCAACGTTGGATCCGCAGAGCTCGGAGGCCGCGCGTGCCCAACTTGTGGAGCTCGGTGTTGAGGTCAAGCTGAATACGAAAGTTGTTGGAATTGACGAGCGCGGGGTCCAGACCGCCGAGGGCGATCTTGCAGCCGGCACCTGCGTGTGGGCCGCAGGAGTGAGTGCCACACCACTCGCCAGAACGTTGGGGGCGGAGCTCGATCGCAGCGGGCGCGTACTTGTGATGGAGGACTGTTCCGTTCCCGGCGCTGCCGACGTCTTTGTCATCGGCGACATGGCTGCGTTCGTAGAACAGGGCAAAACCCTACCGGGCGTCAGTCCTGTCGCCATGCAGCAAGCGCGCTACGTTGCTCAGCTCATTCTTGATCAAACGGCTCCAGAGCAGCGGATCGCATTTCGCTACACCGACAAGGGAAACATGGCCACCATAGGGCGCTCTCGCGCCGTAGCCGAAGCCGGCAAGCTACGCATGCGCGGTTTCATCGCATGGATGGCTTGGCTGTTCGTGCACATCTGGTACCTCATTGGGTTTCGCAACCGCGTGGTCGTGATGTTCACCTGGGCGTGGTCGTACATTTTCTATCGACGCGGGGCGCGGCTCATCACACACAGCTGGTCAGAGACGCGGGACTCCTTGCTTTCATCTACTCCCCCCCCAGCTCAGCCCTGATTTCCGCCGCTGATTTGCCCGAGAAGTGCGCGCGAACCCGATCCCACGTCGAGAAGGAACGCGAAAGCATGCGATCTACATACAGTGTACCATTCAATTGAGGAATCAAGGCATGGGCTCAAGAACTTCGGTGCACCCCAAGCAAACGAAACATGCCTAATGTCGCGGCCATGATTGTCGTACACCATCTCAATGCATCGCGTTCGCAGCGGGTACTCTGGATGCTGGAAGAGCTGGGCCTGCCCTACGAGATCAAGAAGTACGAGCGCGATAAGAAGACGCTGCTCGCGCCGCCCGAGCTCAAACGAGTGCACCCCCTAGGCAAGGCGCCGGTCCTCAGCGATGGGCCACACTGCTTGGCGGAGTCCGGCGCCATCGTGGACTACCTTGCGCAAGCCTACAGCAAAGGCACGCTCAGCCCCGAGTACGGAACCGAGGCCTACCTTCGCTACAACTACTGGATGCACTATGCAGAAGGTTCGGCCATGCCTCCGTTACTCTTGCGGCTCGTGAGTCACCGAATCCGCACGGCGCCCGTTCCGTTCTTTGTGCGACCGATCACTGCCAAGATCGCCGGGCAGCTAGAATCTGGATTTGTGGGCCCACAGATTGAAACGCATTTCGACTTTGTAGAGGCCGAGCTGGGAAGGAGCGAATGGTTCGTTGGCGATGCATTCAGCGCGGCCGACATTCAGATGAGCTTCCCTCTGGAGGCCGCGGTAGCGCGTGCCGGCGTGGGCAGGACAAGGCCGAACATTGTCGCCTTTGTGAAGCGCATTCAAGCGCGCCCCGCATACCAACGCGTAGTGGAGCGCGGCGGCGCGTTCGATATTCTGTGAGCGGCCCTCAGAATTCCCTAGGCTTTATGCAGAGTCGCGACGAGAGCATCGGCGACCGCGACCGCCGCTGAATCTCCGCGCCCCGCGTAGCGTTCCCCCACCATGCTCCTGCTTCCCTGCTCCGCGCTTGCCCTGTCGCTCGCTACCGTTTCCCCGGCCTCCCATGCTCCGGCATGCATCGATCTCGCCGTCGTCGACACGCAGCCCGCACGCTTAGAGCTAGGCCCTTGGCTGCAGGTGGGCGGCAAGCCCAGAGGCGCACGCGGTACGTCGGCAAGTACGTGGTCCCTGGGTGCCGGTCTGGAGCTGACCCACAACGTGGCGCGCTTTGGCCGCAGAGACTACGGAGGCGCGCACGAGTTGCGGCTAGGCCCATGGCTGGGCGTCGAGAGCGATACCACCCGCGCGCGCCTTGAGGCGGGCCTAAGCCTGGTGCTTACGCAGGAGCAGCACGCACAGTGGGGGACAATGGGCCTCCGGTTAGGCGGAGGCGTCGATGATTTGGGCCGCGCCCACGGCGTGGGAGTACTGAGCTACGGTGTGCGTCGGGTTCCCGGTCGTGTGCAGGCTACACGTGGTCCATG
>JAYWGI010000144.1:0-2715 GCA_043779025.1 Myxococcales bacterium | reverse complement strand
TTCAGGGCGGCGGCGTGCTGCGCGGCTTTGGGGATTCAAGTTGGGGAGGCCGCGAGTATTTGATCACCAACGCGGAGTACCGCTTCCCGATCGCACGTATCGAGCGAGGCCTATCCACACTACCTGTATTTCTTTCTCGGGTCTCGGGTGCGGCGTTCTTGGACTACGGCAACGCCTACGACGACTTTCGCAGTTCGCCCTTTCACACGGGCACGGGCGCGGAGTTGTGGTGGGACGTTCAGCTTGGGTATTTCCTGCCTTTCACGTTCCGCACCGGCTACGCACAGGGCCTCACCGACAAAGGTGTGGGGCGCGCCTACATGGCGGCCACCGTGCCCTACTGAGCCACGGGCCATGAGCTGTGCGGCCTTGCTGTTTTGGTTCAGAACTGGCGAACTCGCAGCCGTCACGTATGCTCAAGCCATGCTGTTCTCATTGCATCGCTCGGCTCTGGTTGTTGGCATCCTTAGCTTGAGCATCGCCGGGGCCGGCTGCTCCAACTACGACGAGGAAGGCGACGCCGCCGCGACCGACGAGCTGGTCAACCTTCAGTACAATGGGAAGGATTTCGGTGTAGCCAAGACCAACGTCAAGGTCGAGAAGTCGTTCAGTATCTCCAAGGACTACAACCTCGGTACGGCGAATGCGTTCGCCGCCTCGGCCATCATCAAAGCCAATGCGCAGTTTGACCTCGATGGCGCGCTAAACATCAAGCCCACGCTGCAGTACTCGCAGCTCAAGAAACTCTCGGCGACGATGAACGGCACATGGTCCGTGATCGGCGGCGTGGATGTGTCTCTCCGGTTCACGGGCAACGGTGCAAAGAACATCAACACGGTCAAGCAGGCGAGTGCCGATCTCGCAAAGATGGTGCGCGAGTCGCGTGTGCTAAGCACCACCCCGCTGGGCAAGGTGAACTTCCCACTCGGCCAGGTCTCAGCGTCGATGGAGTTTGTGCTCGACTGCAGCGCGGGCTCCACCACAGAATTTGATGCGCGCGTGGAGACCTCCGTCAAGGCCCCTGTGGCGTACGAGATGGTGTGGGATCGCGACACTCCCGTCAGCGAGGTAAAAACCTGCTCCAAAGACGGAAAACCCACCACAGTAACGAGCCGCTGGTCATTTACCAAGGGCAAGATGACGCCAACCTATTCTGAGCCCAAGCTCACCATTAGCAAGGCTGTGGGCGAGGTGACGTTCCAATGTTCCATCATGCCGCGCTTCAAGGCGCACCTTGAGTTCACGGCCGGCAGCGCGCTCGTGGCCGAGGGGCAACTTGAGGCCTACGTAGAGGGCGGCTTGCGCGCGTCGGCCAACGCGAACGCGGACGCCCAAGCCAAGACTTGGTCGGGCGCCGCGAAAGTAGGCGCATTGCTCAACGGCGGCGTGCAGCTCAATGCCACCGCCTTGTGTGGCTACGTAGAGATCAATGAGACCAAGACCTGGCCTATGCTCGGCACCACGCCCGAAGGCATCTTGCTCAAAGAAGTCTCCAAGAGCGGCACGTTTTAGCCGCAATAGGCTCACAATAGTTGGCCTAGAGAGCCCACCTCGGGCATCGCTAGAGGCATGCGTTATGTCGCCCTGGTGTCGTGTGCCGTGCTGGTCGCTTGTGGTGCGAGCGCGCCCAATACAGCCCGCGCCCGCGATGCCATTCGTGACTTCAACACGCAGACGCGTTTTGGGCGCATCGAGATCGCCGCCGACAATGTGGCGCCCGAGTATCAGCACGACTACGCGGAGCACCGGCGTCAGTGGAACGCGCTTTATCACGTCACCGACGTGACGCTCGCCGAGCTCAAGGAGGCGCCGCGCGTGAGTGGCAAGCCCTCGCAGCTCATCGCCATCGCGCAGGTAGCTTGGTACCGCAGCGATGTGGGCGAGGTGGACGGCACCAGTGTGTCCCAAACCTGGACTGCCCGCGGAGCCAGCTATTTCCTAACCGAGGAGCACGTCGTGGGCGGCAACCCCGCCTTGTTCGACCCCACGGCGCGCGAGATCTTGCGCCCCCCCGCAGAGAGCAAAGCCTTCAAGGTGTTGCCGCTGACGGGAGACGCGAAGTAGCGGGCGCCATGGAGAAAATTGGGTGCGCGATCAGAATGCGTCGCAGCCTCGCGCGGTCATTGCGTTCGCAATGCATGCTTTCGCATCACCGCAAGTACGTGGGCCAAGGCAGCTCACCAGTTCAGCCCGGATGCCAGGATCGAAGGCTGCAAGAGGCGTCTCGCACAGCTTTGAGAATGGCAACCTCGTGCCTTCGTCAGAACATTCCGTCATGCGCTTCGAGCAGTTCAAAGCAAAGTAGATATCTTGTTGTGCGGCGACTTTGTCGTAGGCCTGCTTGAAGCAGGCGTCGTCGCCGGTATTGCAGACGCGTGATTCTGAGCAGCCAAATGCATCCGCCATGACGCTTGGCGTGAACACTTTGGTGAGGCACGCGTAGTCACTTGGGCACGCACGAGGTGCCTCGCCCGGGTAGCATCGCGCACGGTACGCGGAGGCCCCATCGCAATAGGACTGCAGGCTACGGCTGGGCGTCGACGCATCCGCAGCGTTCGAAGCGTCGCTCTTCACGGCTGGGGTCGCTCCGCAAAAGCCTCCCTCCGGTACGCACAGGTCGTTGCTGCAGCATTGCCAGCCGGTGGCGCAGGGGCAGCTGCGGTTGTTGAGGTCCACGCTCGCGGTGCAAGCGGCAGCGAGGAGGAGTGCAACGAG